>JAOAES010000226.1 GCA_026416655.1 Fimbriimonadales bacterium | reverse complement strand
GGCCACGGCGCTCCCGGCTGTAGCTGCGCCCAGCCGCTTGTTATCCCGATGCCGAAGCTCAGCCCGACTATCGCTATGTATCGCATTGGTAGGCTCCTTTCCCGCCCCTATTATACACTATTTTTGCGCCGCTGCGCCTGTCAAAACTGCGAAAGTTAGGGCACAGGGTACACTTAGAGGTGATGGAAAAAATCCTGCTCGCTGCGCCGCGTGGCTTCTGCGCGGGCGTGGCGTATGCGATTGAAGTGGTCGATCTGGCGCTGGAGGCGTTCGGCGCGCCCCTCTATGTGCGCCATGCAATCGTGCATAACGAGCATGTGGTGCGCTCGTTCGAGCGGCGTGGCGCGATCTTCGTGGAAGACCTGGAAGATGTGCCTGAAGGCGCGAACGTGGTGTTCAGCGCACACGGGGTCTCGCCCGCCGTGCGCGAGCAGGCAAAAGCACGCAACTTGAATGTGATTGACGCCACCTGCCCGCTCGTGAGCAAAGTGCATCGCGAAATCACGCGCTTCGCACGACAGGGATACCACATTCTCTATATCGGGCACCGCGGGCATGTGGAGGCGATCGGCAGTACGGGGCACGCCCCCAACCAGATTACGCTGATTGACAACATTCAGGAAGCGGAAACCGTGCAGCCCCCAGCTGACGTTCCCTTGGCAGTCGCTACACAGACCACACTCAGCGTGGACGAGGTGAACCAGATTCTGACCGTGCTGCGCCGCCGCTTCCCCCAGCTGGAGCTGCCCAAGAAAGAGGACATTTGCTACGCCACCACGAGCCGCCAGACCGCCGTGAAAGCCCTTGCGAAGCAGAGCGACTTGGTGCTGGTGGTGGGCAGCACGACTAGCAGCAACTCGAACCGCCTGCGCGAGGTGGCGGAGGCGCAGGGCGTGCCCGCCTACCTGCTGCTGGAGCCACACGAGGTGCGCCCCGAATGGACGCAACAAGCCCGCGTGATTGGCGTCACCAGCGGCGCGTCCACGCCCGAAAGTTCTACCGAAGCGATTATTGGCAAGCTACTGGAGTACGCGCCCAACGCGACGGTGGAGACGCTGAAAGTGCTGGAGGAGGATGTGGAGTTCATCCCGCCGCGCACGCTGATTGCACAGGCGCAGGCGGCGCGTGTGGGCAACGGGTAAACTTACTTAGGATGCGAGTTTCCGTGCCTTCGTGGGAGTTTGACCTGCCGCTGTGCGTGTGCAGCGGGCAAACGTTTCGGTGGCGCCAAAACGGAGAGCAGTGGATTGGGCTTGCCGACGCACAGGTTCTTATCGTGGAGCCTTCGGGCAACCGCTGGAGGGTGCAATCGCCCACATCCGAGCAGCCGTTCCAGATATTGTCGCAACTGTTTCGGTTGGAAGTGGACCTCAAGGCAGTGCATCGGGAGCTGATACGGCGCGATGAACGCTGGGCAGAGTGGGTAAGCGCGATGCCCGGCTTGCGCCTGATGCGCTGGCTGAGCGCGGAGGAGTGCCTGTTCTCGTTTCTGTGTACGCCCGCCAACAACATCCCGCGCATTACGGGGATGATCGAACGGCTGTGTGAACGCTACGGCGAGCCAATCGCGCAGGACAGCGAGATTATCTACTACAGTTTCCCGACTGCTGAGCGGATTGCTCAGGTGGGCGAGGCGGAGCTACGCACGCTGGGGTTTGGCTATCGGGCAAAGCACCTCATCGAAGCGGCGCAAGCGTTGCAAGAACGCGGCGAGGGGTGGCTGGAATCGCTGCGCCCACTGTCCTACTGGGACGCCAAGAAGGAACTGACGCAGCTGCCCGGCGTGGGCGCGAAAGTCGCCGACTGCGTGCTGCTGTTCGGGCTGGACAATCCGCTCGCCGTGCCGATTGATACGCACATGTGGCAGGCGGTCGGCGAGTGGCTGCTGCCGAAGTATAAAGGTAAGAATCTGACCGATAAAACCTACCGCGAGGTGGTGGAGTGGTTCCACGAGCGGTTCGGCGAATTGAGCGGCTGGGCGCATCAGTATCTGTTCACGGCGCATTTGCTGGGCGAGGAAGCACACGATGGCTAAGATTTTGCTGTTGAACGGTCCCAACCTGAACCTGCTGGGCGAGCGGGAGCCTGCAATTTACGGCTCCGAAACGCTGGAGCAGATTGTGGCGCGCGCCCGCGAGTATGCCCAATCGCTTGGGATCGAGCTGCGCCATGTGCAGTCGAACCACGAGGGCGCTCTGATTGATGCGCTGCACGAGGCGCGTGGCTGGGCGGACGGTGTGATTCTCAACGCAGGCGCGTACACACACACCAGCGTTGCCCTACGCGACGCGATTAGCGCCGTTGGACTGCCCACCATCGAAGTGCATCTGAGCAACATCTACGCGCGCGAGCCGTTCCGACATACCTCGCTGATTGCCCCTGTGTGCGTGGGCAGCATCAGCGGCTTCGGCGCAGACAGCTACCTGCTGGCGGTACAGGCGATGGCGTGGATACTCCAGCGCAAACAGGTATAATCCTCTTAGAGAGGTGGAATCATGATTTCGACCATGCCAGCGAAACGGCTTTCTCTAAGCGATTTACCGCATCTCAGCACGGGCAAGCGCACGCGCCTGTACCGCATGATGTACAAATACGGCATTGGCAACGGGACGCTGATGGTGCTGCCCTACGATCAGGGTCTGGAACACGGGCCCCGCGACTTTTTCCCCTATCCCCCGTCGGGCGATCCCGACTACATCTGCCGACTGGCGATCGACCTTGGCTTCTCGGCGGTGGCGTTCCAGTACGGCATCGCGGAGAAATATATCGCGAAGTTCGCCGGCAAGATTCCGCTGATTTTGAAACTGAACGGTAAGACGGAGATTCCGTCGGATGCGCAGGCGTTGTCGCCGCTGAACTCGCGCGTGGAGGACGCGGTTCGGCTGGGCGCGGACGCCGTGGGCTACACGCTCTATGTCGGCTCACCGCGTCAGGATGAGGATTTCCATCAGTTCATGGAGGTGCGCGCCGCCGCCGATGAGTACGGAATGCCGCTGATTGTGTGGGCGTATCCGCGGGGCGAGGCGGTGCAAGCCAAGGGCGGACGCGACAGCCTCTGGGCGGTGGACTACGCCGCACGTACCGCAGCGGAACTCGGCGCGGACATCGTGAAGGTGAACTTCCCCAAACTCGCTCCGCCTGAAGAGCGCGCTAAGCATCCCAAGCCTTACAACGAGCTGGAGGAGAACGATGAGCAGCGCATCCAGCGCGTGGTGAACTCTGCGGTGAACACCTTTGTACTGCTGTCGGGCGGCGAGAAGGGCAACGACGCCGATGTGCTGAACAAGGTGCGCCTCTCGATGGAGGCGGGCGCGATTGGACTGATTTTTGGGCGCAACATCTGGCAACGCCCTTACGAAGAAGCCGCACGCCTCGTGGAGCAGATTCAGGACATTATGCGCGACTACGGGCGACCGGAGCCTGCCTAATACACCGGCAGGCTCGGCTCCGCCTCCTGCGCGTAGGCGTTCATGCCCCCTGTGAGGTTCTTCACGCGCCGATAGCCCATCTGCATCAACAGGCGCGTGATTTGCCCGCTGCGCCCGCCCGAGCGACAAATCACGACAATCTCGTCGGCGGGATTGAGTTCATGCACGCGCTCAGGCACTTCCGCCATCCGAATGTGCTTAATATTCGGCAGGCGGCTGATTTCCAGCTCATACGGCTCGCGCACATCGAGCAGAACCAGCGGCTCGCTTGCTTCCAGTCGGCGTTTCAGCTCCAGCGGCGTGATGGATGGGATGCCGTCGGTCTCCACCGTCTCCTCGCCGCGCAGCCCGCAGAACTCCACATAGTCAATCAGCTCGCGCACGGTGGGGTTCTCGCCGCACACGGGGCAGTTCGGGTCTTTGCGCAGTTTCAGCTCGCGCCAGCGCATGCCCAGCGCGTCCAGCAGCAGCAGCCTGCCAATCAGCGGCTCGCCCGCGCCCAAGATGAGCTTAATTGTCTCGGTTGCCTGCACCAGCCCGATCAAGCCGGGCAGGATGCCCAGCACGCCGCCCTCCGCACAACTCGGCACTAAGCCGGGCGGCGGTGGCTCCGGATACAGACAGCGATAGCACGGACCCCGCTCCGCCCAGAACACCGACGCCTGCCCCTCAAAGCGGAAGATGCTCCCGTACACATTCGGCTTGCCCAACAGCACGCAGGCGTCGTTCACCAGGTAGCGCGTGGGAAAGTTGTCTGTGCCGTCCACAATCACATCGAAGTCGCGCATAATGTCCAGCGCGTTCTCCGAAGTCAGGCGCGTCTCGAACGGAATCACATGCACATGGGGGTTAATCGCCTGAATCTTCTCGATGGCGGACTGGAGCTTGGGGCGCCCCACATCGCTCGTGAAGTGGATAATCTGCCGTTGCAGGTTGGAGTAGTCCACTACATCGAAGTCGACGAGTCCAATCGTGCCCACGCCCGCCGCCGCCAGATAGAGCGCGAGGGGCGAGCCGAGTCCGCCCGTGCCAATCAGCAAGACGCGCGCGGCTTTGAGGCGGCGTTGTCCTTCCATCGTCACTTCGGGCATAATCAGGTGGCGGCTGTAGCGCAGCACCTCCTCCTGCGAGAGGCTGACGGTCTGCAAGCGCGCCTCGTCGATGATGCTGCGCGTATCGGGCTTCTCAACGGTCGCCGTGCTGCCCCCCGCAACGGAGGGCACAATCGTCAGCTCGGCGTCGGGCGCGAGCGGGGTGTCCAGCCCCTGCAGGTGGCGCACATCCTCATCGCCCAGATACAGGTTCACGAAACTGCGCAGTTGCCCGTCCTCCTTGAACAGATGCTGGCGCAGCTTGGGGAACGCCTCGGTGAGTTTCTGCATCGCCTCGCCGACAGTGGACGCCTCCACACTCAGCGAAGCGCGATTTTCAGCATACGGTCTCAGCGCGGTTGGGATATAGATGGTTGGCATAGTGTCCTCCTATTGATACTGTTTGAGCAACGCTTGGAATTCGGGGTTATTGCGCAGGGCGGCGAAGTCGGGGTCGCCGACGGCGATGCGCACGAGGTTGCGGTCTAACTCCAGCGCGCGCTGCAGGTGGCGCAGGGCGGCTTTGGGGCTGTTAGAGAGCGCGAGGATGCAGGCGTAGTTGTAGTGCGCGTTGGCGTCGTCGGGCGCGTCGCGGATGATGTCGGCGAACACGCGCGCCGCCGCCTGATACTGCTTCGC
>JAOAES010000058.1 GCA_026416655.1 Fimbriimonadales bacterium | reverse complement strand
CACGCGCGGGCAGATATAGAACGTGCGCGTGTCCAGACAGCGCGTGATTTTGTCGTGCTTGCCGTACTCGCTCGTGAGCCGATGAATCAGGTACAGGCACGCGCTGGAGGGCGAGACCTCGCTGGCGTGGATGTTGCCGTCCACCCACAGAGCGGGCTTCTCTTCGGCGATGCCTGTGGCGAAGTTGGTCACGGTGAGCAGCCAGATGTCGCGCCCTTCGTAGCTCTTGCCGATGCTCTCAATCCGCACGAGGTTTGGGTACTCCTCAGCGTAGGCGTGCAAAATCTGCGTCAGATCGTCATACCGATAGTAGGTATCAAAACGCACCTGTGGCATAGATAGACCTCCGGAAGCACGATTCGCCCTGACAGATTGAATTCCTGTGAGTTGGAGGGCGGGCGATGTGAACGGGTTCTTCTCGGGAACTACTGATGATTACCTCCTCCCTCGCGCCGTAATACTCCCACAAACAGCGGCGCGCCGACCAGGGCGGTGATGACGCCCACGGGCAACTCCACTGGACGCGCCAGCGTGCGGGCGAGGGTGTCTGCCCATAAGAGCAGCAGCGCGCCGCCCAACGCGGAGAGGGGCATGAGTATCCGATGGTCGCCTCCCACAGCGCGACGCAGCAGGTGGGGCGTAATCCAGCCCACGAATCCGATGATGCCTGCGACGGCGACGGTCGCCGCGGTCGCGAACGCGCCTGCCGTGAGAACCGTCCACTTGAGCCGCTCCAGAGAAACGCCCAGGTGTGCGGCGGTCTCCTCGCCTGCGGTGTACAGATTCAGCGCGCGCGCCTGCCAGAACAGGGCGACGCCGCCCAGCAACGCGGGAACGCTTGCCCACTCCAGCCGTTGCCAGTCGGCGTTCAGCAGACCGCCCAGCAGCCAGTAAAGCACGCGCGAGAGGTCTTCGCCGGCTAACACGAGCAGCAGGGTAATCACGCCCCACAGGCTCGCACTGAGCGAGACTCCTATCAGCAAGAAGTTCGGGATGCGCAGCTGCCCGTTCTGTCGGCTGAGCGTGAGTGCGAGCGCGAGCGTGAGCAGTCCACTGAGGAACGCGAGCAGGGAAATCGCCCAGCCGTAGCCGCGCTGATGCCAGCCGAGCAGCGCACCCGCCGCCGCGCCGACCGCCGCGCCCGACGATACGCCCACAATGTAGGGGTCTGCCAGCGGGTTGCGCAGCAGCCCCTGAAACGCGCAGCCCACACACCCCAACGCGCCGCCGACCACAAGCGCGAGCAACACGCGCGGCAGGCGCAGCTCCCAGAGAATCACCTGCGTCGTCTCGTCGCCACCGCCCCAGAACGCCCCCCACAGCGACGAAAACGACAAGGGAACCGCGCCGATGAGCAGGCTAATTAGCAGGCTCGCGCCAAGCGCAACAAGCAGAATCAGTCCCGTCAGCCACGCCCGTCGTCGGCGCACGGTCGCTCCTCAGATATGCACATGGCGGCGCGTCGCCCACCAGGCGCACAGCCCACCTATCAGCGCGCCCATCGCAGGCAGTCCCACCATCAGAACATACGGGGGTAATCCCGGCGGCATGTCTTTTAAAAAGGGCCACTGGCGCACGAAGTAGTCCGAGATGAGGGCGGCAACGAATAGCACCAGCGTCGCCGCCAGCGCGCCGCCCACCACGCCCTGTGTCATCCCCTCCAGAACGAACGGGAGCCGAATCGAGCGCAGTGTCGCTCCCAGCAGCGCCATCACGCGCACCTCGCGCTGGCGCGAAAAGATGGTCAGCCGCACCGTGTTGTAAATTAGGATTAACGCCGCCAGCAGCAGCAGCCCCCCTGCGCCCAGCCCTATCCAGCGCACCAGACGCGCGAGTTCCAGCACCGTCTGCAGTTCCTTGCGACTGTCGATAACCTCCTCCACAAAAGGCGACTGCGCGATACGCTGCGACACGGCAGGGAGCATCGCAGGGTCGCGCACGCGCACGGTGAGTTTGTCTGGGAGGGGGTTCGGCAGGTCGGCGAGGTTCACCTCGCCCGCGAGTTTCTGCTTCTCTTGTTCCCAAGCGACTTCGCGGGGAGTCAACGCCACGCGCTCGATTTCGGGCATCGCCTCCAGCTGCGTTTTGAGCTGCATTGCCTGCTCGCGCGTCGTGCTCATTTTCAGGAACACGTTCGCCTCGAACTGGCTCGGCAGCGACTGTGCGGCGGCGTCCAGTTTGTAAAGTGCCATGCTCGCGCCGCCCAGCAGAATCAGCGCGATACAGGCGGTGCTGATTGCCGCCGCCTGCATCGTCGCGTTGCGCGTCAGGCTCTCCCAAGTCTCCATCACCACGAAACGCAGGCGGTCAATCATAGCATCACCGTTGCGTGCAAGCGGTCTAACTCAATCGGGTAGCCGCCGTGCGGCACATCGCTGATAATCTGCCCGCGATCCATTGCCACCACGCGCTGGCAGGCGCGATCCACAATCGCGCGATTGTGCGTGGAGACAATCACCGTCGCGCCGCGCAGGTTAATCCGCATCAGCAGCTCGATAATCTCCCATGAGGTGTCGGGGTCGAGGTTCGCGGTCGGCTCGTCGGCGATGAGTAGGGGCGGGTGGTTGGCGATGGCGCGGGCGATGGCGGCGCGTTGCGCCTCGCCGCCCGAGAGCTGGCTCGGCATCTGGCGCGCCTGCTCATTCAGCCCAACCAGCGCCAGCACCTGCGCCACGCGCTGGCGTACCGCGCTTTCGTTGTAGCCGATGGCGCGTAGCCCATAGGCGATATTTTCCCACACCGTCTTGCGCGGCAGCAGGGGATAGTCCTGCGGCACAATCCCCATCCGCCGCCGCAGATAAGGCAACTCGCGCGACTTAATCTGATGCAAGGGCTGACCCAGCACCCAGACCTCGCCTTCCGTGGGACGGAGTTCGCCATAGAGCAGTTTGAACAGCGTCGATTTGCCTGCGCCCGTCGCACCCACTAAGAATACGAACTCGCCCTTCTCCACGGTCAGGCTCACTCGCCGCAGCGCGTGTTGTTCGCCATACACTACGCTGACCTGTTTGAGTTCCACCATCGCCGTTTATGCGGTTCGACAACGGCTCCCCGTCTCCTGCTTCCTTCGCGGCGTGTTTCGGGCGCCGTCTGTGTTCAAAGGGCAGGCACATGCACGGAAAAATGGTACAATTCCCCTACTGGAGGTTATCTACCGATGAACTACGATGTGAAGGACCTGTCGCTGGCAGAGCAGGGCGCATTGCGCATGGAATGGGCAGACAACGAGATGCCCGTGCTGCGCCTGATTCGTCAGCGGTTCGAGCAGGAGAAGCCGCTCCAGGGCGTCCGTATCGCGGCGTGTTTGCATGTCACCACCGAAACGGGCAACCTGATGCGCACGCTCAAAGCGGGCGGCGCAGAGATTGCCCTGTGCGCCTCGAACCCCCTCTCTACGCAGGACGACCTCGCCGCGGCGTTAGTCAAATATGAAGGGATTAGCGTCTACGCCATCAAGGGCGAAGACAAAGAGACTTATTACAAGCATATCCATCAGGCGTTAGACATCCAGCCGCAGATTACGATGGACGACGGCTGCGACCTCGTGAGCGTGCTACACACCGACCGTCGCGAGGGGCTTGCCAGCGTGATTGGCGGCACGGAGGAGACCACGACGGGCGTCATCCGCCTGCGCGCGATGGCGAAAGAAGGCGTGTTGCAGTACCCCGTGATTGCCATCAACGACGCCTACACGAAGCACCTGTTTGACAACCGTTATGGCACCGGTCAAAGCACGATGGACGCGATTATGCGCGCCACGAACCTGCTGATTGCAGGGCGCAAGGTGGTCGTGATTGGCTATGGCTGGTGCGGGCGCGGCGTGGCGATGCGGGCGCGTGGGCTGGGCGCGCATGTCATCGTGTGCGAGGTGAACCCACTCAAAGCCCTCGAAGCCATCATGGACGGCTACGAGGTGATGCCCCTCACAAAGGCGGCGGAGGTCGGCGACATCTTCATCACCGTCACGGGCAACTACCACGTGCTGCGCGAGGAGCATTTCCATCGCATGAAGTCGGGCGCGATTGTGTGCAACACGGGGCACTTCAACGTGGAGATCGACATCCCCGCCTTAGAGCGCATGGCGACAGGCAAGCGCACGGTGCGCGCCTTCGTGGACGAATACCAACTCAGCGACGGGCGACGGCTGTACCTGCTGGGCGAGGGACGCCTGATTAACCTCGCCGCCGCTGAAGGACACCCCGCCGCCGTGATGGATATGAGCTTCGCGAACCAAGCCCTCAGTGTGGAGTATATCATCAAGCACCACAGCGGGCTGCCGAAGGATGTGTTCCCTGTGCCCGCCGAAATCGACGCCCAAGTGGCGCAGCTGAAGCTGCAGGCGCTCGGTGTGCAGATCGATACGCTCACCGACGAGCAGGCGAAGTATCTGGAGTCGTGGCAGGAGGGAACGTAGCGGACATCTGTGGGAGCGGTTTGCAATCGCGACTGTCGCGGTTGCAAATCGCTCCCACCAACCCTGTCTTGGCTTGCTGAATACATCCCACAAGGGAGAGTGCTGCAACCGACTCCTCGCTCCGCTCGAAATGACAGTCGTTTCCGATAAGGTATCCTTATCCACGAGGCGGTGCTTATGGCGAAGGTAATTCAACACCCTGCTCGGCGGAGGCGCAAACTCACGGAAGAGGAGTTCATGCGCTTGCCTGACGACGGGCGCAAGTACGAACTGGTGGACGGGGAGGCAAAGGAAGTGCTTGCAGGCGTGAAACACGATGTGATTGGCGTGGAGTTAGCAATCCGCCTGAAGCCTCTGGTGGCGGAAGTTGCTTACTTGGTGGGTTCACAAGCGGGCTTTCGGATGACGACGGGCAACATCCGCGCGCCCGATGTGTCGGTGATTTTCAAGCAGAGCCTGCCCGAAGGCAAGCTCCCTGACGGGTTCGGCGACCGTGCGCCCGACCTCGCCATCGAGATTGTCTCCCCCAACGAAGATATGCCCGACCTGATGCGCAAAATCGGCGAGTATTTTGAGTCGGGCGCGCAGCAGGTGTGGCTGCTATTTCCCGAACGCAAGCGCGTGGTGGTGTACAACTCGCCCTTTGACGCCGTTGCGCTCAACGAAGACGACACCCTCACCACGCCGCTGATTCCCAATCTGCAGGTGCGAGTGGGCGAGTTATTTGAAGTGTGAGATGAACGGCTGGACACAGGATGAGCTGGAGTCGCTCGCTCACTGCCCTGTGTGCAAGTGTGCTTCTGGCTCAACTCCCCTCTACTCCCATTTGCGCGACAAGGTGTACCCCAACACACCTGGCGAGTGGACTTTCTATCGCTGTGGGGCGTGCGGTTCAGGCTACTTCAATCCCCGCCCGACGCCAGAAACCGTCGGCAGGCTGTACGAGGAGTACTACACGCATACCCACTCGACGCCGCCCGCCTATGAGCAGTTGAGCCTGTTGGGCAAGCTGCGCCGCTTGCTGGGCAACGGCTACCGGAACTACCGGTTCGGTATGCAGGAACGTCCGGCGAGCGTACTGGGCGTGCTGATCGCGGTGTTGATGCCCGACTATCGCGCGCTGCTGGACGCAGGCGGGCGCCACCTGCCCAAGCAACCGAAGGGCAGGCTACTCGATGTGGGCTGCGGCAACGGCGATTTTCTGGAATTCGCTACGCGCGCAGGTTGGCAAGCGGTCGGCGTGGAACCCGACCCCAAAGCCGTTGAGACCGCCCGCGCGCGGGGGCTGACCGTTCATCTCGGCGGAATCGAAGTGCTGGAAACTGAACGCGAGGCGTTCGACGGAATCACGATGAACCATGTGATTGAGCATGTGCATTCCCCGCGCGCGACGCTGCAGGCGTGCTATCGTCTGCTCAAGCCGGGCGGCTGGCTCTGGATTGAGACGCCGAATCTGGATGCGCAGGGACACGCCCGCTATCGCGAGAATTGGGTCGGGCTGGACATCCCGCGCCACCTGGTGGTGTTCACCTACCGCTCGCTGACGCGCCTGCTCCAAGAAGTCGGCTTTACGCGGGTTGAGCAGCTGCCGTATTATCCGCTGTGCGAGCGCGTGTACGCCATGAGCCTGTCTCTTATACACATCT
>JAOAES010000329.1 GCA_026416655.1 Fimbriimonadales bacterium | reverse complement strand
TACGCGAAAAGGGCTACCTTTAGGCGTCGAAGTATGCTATAATAGAGGCGCGGGAAAGGAGCCTGTGATGATGAGGAAGATAACGAGTCTGTTCGGGTGCCTTGGCTTGACGCTTGCGCTCGGCGTAGCGCAACCATTGGTCATTGATTTTGCCAACGATACTGAAGTTAACAATACTACCGCAACAGCACAGAATCTCGGTGTGGTGGGTGTGGATAGCACCAACACGCGCCGCATGAAGGTCGTGAAGGGGCTGATCAACCCCGACGGCGATGTGGATGTCTTTCGCGTGGAGCTGGCGCAAACGGGAACCTACTCGTTCCGCGTGGATTGCACGCTGGATTCGGTTTTGACTCTGTATAACTCCAGCGGCGTGCTGATTGCCGAGAACGACGATGACGAAATTGGCAACAACAATCGCGGCAATCGCGACACTTCGTTCACCAACGCCGATTCAGGGATTACAATCTCGCTGAACGCGGGCGTCTACTTCGTGCAGGTGCGTTCAATCACCACCGCAGGCGTGCTGGCGCGATTCCGCTACGCCTTGCGGATTTTCGACGGCAGCACCGCGCGGGATTTCGACCCTTATGAAGTAGATAGTACGAACGAGACCTTCAACACTGCCACCGATGTAGGCAACCTCGCCGACGACTTCACACTGATTCCCAACGCCTTTTTGCGCTATCGCCAGACCGACCTGGATCACTATCGCATCGAGATTGGCGCGGGGAATTTGACCGTGCGCACCTTCGGCGCGACGGATACGGTGATTACTGTTTATGACTCGGCTTTCAATCCCCTACCGAACGGCAACAACGACGACGACCCTCACGACCCGTTCAATCCTTACACCTCGCGCGTGTCGCTGTTCAATTTACCTGCAGGCGTCTACTACATTCGTGTGGAAGGCTACAACTACGCTGGCGGACGAGCAGGAGGCTGGTACGATGTATTGCTTACCGACTATACCCCCGTGCGCCGCTTCATTTCAGGGCGCGTGAACTTCGACCGTCAGAACCTTTCTCTCGTGCCCTTCGAGATGCAAATCTTCCAGGCGGGCACGCAGAACCTGCAGTATCAGCGCACCTTCAACACGAACAGTGCAGGCAACTTCACCACCTACACTTCGATTATGGGCGGCACGGTCGATATCGCGGTGCGCGCTCCGACCAGTCTGCGGCGCATCGTGCGCGGCGTCTCGCTCAACAGCGATGTGTCAGGGCTGGTGTTTAACCTCGTCAACGGTGACCTGAACCGCGATAATGTCATCGACGACGCCGACCTGCTGCAGGTGTTATTCAACTTCGGTTCGAACAACCCGAATGTCGACTTGAATGGCGACGGGGTGGTCGACGACGCAGACTTGCTCATCGTCCTCTTTAACTTCGGTGCGGTAGGCGACAACTGAACGACGGGGTGTTGCGTGCGGGCGCTGCAAGTCGGGGCGGGCAAGATAGGGCGCGGGTTCTTTGCGCAACTCTATGCCCGCTCCGGCTTCGAGACTGTGTTCGTGGAGGCGCGCCCGGAGATAGTCGAGAGCCTTAACCGCCATCGCGCATGCTGGATAGAGTGGACGGACGGTGAACGTGAGACGATTGCGCCCGTCTCTGCCGTTAACGCTTCCGATGTGGACGCTGTGGCGGACGCTTTTGCCTGTGCCGACGTCGCTTCCACTGCCGTTGGGTTGAACATGCTACCGAGCCTCGCACCGCTGATTGCTGCCGGACTGCGCCGGCGCGCTGCTCAGAATCCGAAACCGCTCAACCTGCTGCTGGGTGAGAATGCGGTGAACGCCGACACCGTCCTGCGCGACGCCCTGCAAAAGACGCTGTCTCCCGATGAGCATACCTTGTTAAGCCCACTGGGGCTGGTGCGTTGCATTATTGGGCGTCAGGCTGTCGCAGAGCTGCCTGGCGATCCGCCGGGCGTGCGCGTCGACCGATACAGCAAGCTGCCTGTCGATGCGGACGCGCTGGTGGGCGAGCCGCCCCCAATCGTGGGGCTGCAACCTGTGCGCCCCTTCGAAATCTATATGCAGCGTAAGCTCTACCTGCATAATGGGCTACACGCGCTGATTGCCTACCTGGGCGCACAGCGCGGCTATCGCACCATTCAGCAAGCTCTGCAAGATCCTGAAATCTACGCGCTGTTTGTGCGAGGTGCAAAATCGCTCTCACAAGCCTTTCTCAAGAAGCACTCATTCGATATCGACGAACACTTCTCCACCGTGCAGGATATCCTCGCCCGGATTCAGGACCCGCACCTCGATGACCCCATCGGGCGTGTGGCGCGTGAACCGCTGCGCAAACTTCGCCCAGATGACCGTCTGGTGGGCGCGTATAAGCTCCTTGTGGAGCAGGGCGAGGACGCCACGCCGTTTCGCAAGGCGATTCTCGCCGCGCTGGCGTACAACGACCCTGGCGATCCCGAATCCCAACAGCTGCAACAGATGATTCGCGAGCGCGGTGCGGACGGGGTGCTGCGCGAATGGTGTGGGCTGGACCGGATTTGATGCTATCGCGCGGCTTCGTAGACGCCCATGCGTCGAAATCGCTGGTAGCGTTGCTCGCGTAGGGCGTCAGGCTCCATCTGGCTTAGTTCATCCAGTTGCTGCAGCACAGCGGAGCGCACGCTGAGTGCAGTGGTCTGCGGGTCTCGGTGCGCTGCGCCGAGTGGCTCCGGAATCACTACGTCGATCAATCCCAGCTCCAACGCGCTTTCGGCGGTGAGTTTGAGCGCGTCGGCGGCTTGGGGCGCTTTGTTGGGGTCGCGATAGAGTATCGCCGCGCAGCCTTCTGGCGGGATGACCGAGTAGATTGCATGCTCCAGCATCAGCACCCGGTTCGCCGCAGCTAACGCTATCGCGCCGCCGCTGCCCCCCTCGCCCAAAATCACGGCAACGGTTGGCACCGTCAGCTCGAACATCGTGAGCATCGACTGTGCAATCGCCTCGCTGATGCCGCGCGACTCCGATTCCACGCCGGGATCCGCAGCGGGGGTATCGACGAGGGTCAGCACGGGTAGGCGAAACTTTTCCGCGAGTCGAAACAGACGCATCGCCTTGCGGTAGCCTTCGGGCTTCGCCATCGCGAAGTTGCGCTTCTGGCGTTCCTTCAGATCGCGCCCTTTCTGCTGTCCCACGACGACCAGTTTATAGCTTCCCAGCTTCGCCAGCCCGCCTACAATCGCGGGGTCGTCGAAACCGAGGCGGTCGCCATGCAGTTCCAAAAAACTCTCACACATCAGGCGTATATAGTCCAGGGCGTAGGGGCGTTTCGGGTGCCGCGCGAGCAGTACCTTATCCCACGGGCGCAGGTGGGCGAAGATTTGTTTCAGCAGACGTTCGCGCTGCGCCTCCAGCTCGGCAATTTCGCGCGAGCGGTCTAAGCCCTTCTCTGCCGCCAGTTGGCGCAGCTCGGCAATCGCGCTCTCCAGTTCGTTGATGGGCTTCTCGAAATCGAAAATCGTCATCATCGCGCGTGCGCCTCCTCCGGTGTCGGCAACAACATCTCCAGCAGATAGGTCAAGGTAGGGCGGATTTGTTTGCGCGGGACGATGAGGTCGATCATGCCGTGTTCGTACTGGAACTCGGCGGTTTGGAAGTTCGCGGGCGGTTTGCCGACACTGGCTTGCGCAGCGACACGCTGTCCTGCGAAGCCCACTAACGCGCCCGGCTCAGCGAGGATTACATCCGCCAGCGAGGCAAAGCTCGCCAGCACGCCTGCCATCGTCGGGTCAGTGAACACCGCGATATAGGGCACGCCGGCACGCTGCAGCCTGCCGACGGCGGCGGTGGTCTTCGCCATCTGCATCAGTGAGATGAGACCTTCCTGCATCCGCGCCCCGCCCGATGCACAGAACAGAATCACGGGCAATCCACGCTCTGCGCCCCGTTCGAAGCAACGCGTGACCTTCTCGCCGACGACCGACCCCATACTGCCCCCCATAAAACCGAAGTCCATCGCGCCAATCACGACTTCGTAGCCCCCCAGCATCGCTGTGCCCGTGATAATCGCCTCGTTCTCGCCTGAAGCCGCTATACCTTTATGGAGTTTGTCGGCGTAGTCGGGGAATTCCAGTGGGTCGACGGGACGCAGATCGGCGTCGGTCTCCTCAAACGTGTCGGGATCGACAGTGAGCAGGACGCGCTCGCGGGCGCGCAGACGATGATGATGCCCGCAGTGGGGACACACGCGCATCGCCCGCTCGAAATCGGGGCGGAAAAGAATCTTTTTGCACTTCGCGCACTGTACCCACTGTTCCGCGTTTGCCTGCACCGCTGCTCGCCTTTGCATGCGCCCTCCCTCGCTGTGGCTTGGACAGTCCTGTCCAAGCACAAGCGCACGGACACGACTGTCCGTGCCACACGGCGTGGCTGAGCGTCTCGCTCAAGTAAACTCACGCACGGGCGAGACACCCCTGCCACGAAAATGGTGCCGGAGGTGGGACTCGAACCCACACCTGAGTCGCCCCAGACCGATTTTTGAGACCGGCGCGTCTACCCGTTCCGCCACTCCGGCTTGGGAGGATATTATACCCCATCAGGTATCCTTTCCCGATGAATCGACCTGTACAGATTGGAGGGCTTCGTATCCTGTCGCTCTTGTTGCTCACGCTTAGCCTTGCGGCGTGTGCAAGTAGTCAAAGGCTCAGCGAGGCGCAGCGCATGGAAGTGTTTCAGTTCGTGTGGGAAGAAGTGAAACGCTCGCACTACGACCCGAACCTTGGTGGAGTGGACTGGGACGCCGTGCGCTCCCAATACGAGCCGAAAGCCCGCGAAGCGAAGTCTGACAACGAGTTCTACAGCCTGTTGAACCAGATGCTGGGCGAGTTGAAGCAGTCGCATTTTGGGGTGATTCCGCCCGGCGCGTTCGTGGCGCAGGAGGAGGCGCGGACACGCCTCGCCGACGGCGAGACGGGGCTGACCGTGCAACTGGTGGAGGGGCGTCCCGTGGTGGTGCGTGTGCGTCCAGGCTCTCCTGCTGCGCGGATGGGCGTTCCCGCAGGCGCGGAGCTGCTCCAGATAGACGACCAGGAGACCGAGCGACTGCTGGAGCGCATTCGCGAGCGCAAACTGCCCCCGGTGGAGGAGCGGTTCGAGGCGTATCTGGCGTTTCGGGCATATCTGAGCGGGCGCGCGGGCAGCGAGGTGCGTATTCGTTATCGCGACCTGGATGGCAAAGAGCATACAGTCGTGCTGGAGCGTTCAGCAGCACGCGGCGAGCGCGTGCAAATCGGCTTTATCCCCGAAATCCCCGTGCAAATCGAGAGCCGTATCCTGCCCGGCAACATCGGCTATCTGGCGTTCAACGCTTTCTTCCCGCCCGTGATGCGCGAGCTGCCCCAACGCCTGCGC
>JAOAES010000297.1 GCA_026416655.1 Fimbriimonadales bacterium | reverse complement strand
ATTGCGCTGGGGCATCCGCTTGGCTGCACGGGCGCGCGTCAGGTCGCTACGCTCGCCTACGCGCTGCAACGCACCGGCGGCCGCTATGGTCTGGTCACGATGTGCGCTGCGTTGGGCATGGGCGCCGCGGGGTTGTTTGAGCGGGTTGGGTGAATGTTCATAGCACCCCCGTATCCCGATTGAGCATGCCCTCCGCAAAGCGGGTGGGGCGCAGGGGCGCGATATCGAACGGCAACTCCATCCCCAGTATCAGGCGCGTGAGCAGCTCGCCCAGCGCGGGCGCGTGCATCACGCCGTGCCCCGACGAGCCGTTCACCAGGTAGAAGCCACGCAGCTCGGGCGCTTCGCCCAGAATCGCGTGCTTGTCGGGTGACATCTCGTACAGACCTGCCCAGCTGTTCTCGATGTCCATTTCGGCGTTGCGCAGGCAGGGGACGCGATAGTGCGCCCGCTCCCGCATCGCGTCCAGCCACTCCCGCTCGAAATCGGTCTCGAAAGTGTGTTCGTGGCGCAGGGCGTGGGGGTAAAGCAACAACACGCGCCCGTCGCGCACGCGTAGGTGGAATCCGTCGTTCACATCGACGCTCATGGGCATCGTTTCGGGTAGCTCCGAAAAGGGGCGCGTTATCCCTACCTGCCGCTTTAGGGGCTGCACGGGCAGGCTCACCCCCGCCTGTTGCGCGACGACGCCTGCCCACGCGCCCGCCGCGTTCACCACCGCTCCTGCTTCGATCCGCTCGCCGTTTGCCAGAATCGCGCCGCGCGCCCGGTCCCCCTCACGCCAGACCTGCGCCTCGCCCACGCCGAACCGAAATTCGACGCCCAGCCGTTGCGCCGCTTCGTAGTAGCCCTGCAGAATCTTCATCGGGCGCGTGAACCCATCCAGGGGGCAGAAGGTTCCCCCAATCAGGTCGCCCGTATACAGCGCGGGATTCAACGCCTCAATTTCCGCTACGCTCACCTCGCGCGACTCGGTCAGACCTGCCTCGCGCTGCGCCGCGATTGCCTCCCGCAGGGTCTGCATCTGCGCCTCCGTGCTGGCGACGAACAGATAGCCGTAAGGGCGATATTCGGGGTCAACGCCCGTCTCTTCCTGAAAGCGCAGGAGTTTCTCCCGCGCCATCAGCGACAAGCGCACATTAATCGGCGTGCTATACTGGCAGCGGAACCCGCCCGTCGCTTTGCCCGTGCTGCCCGCGCCGATTTGGGATGCGCGCTCCAGCACGCACACGCGCAGTCGCCCCATCTGCGCAAGATGATAGGCGACGCTGCAACCGATAATCCCTGCGCCCAGAACCAGGACATCATACGCCATACGCCAAGTGTACCTGCAGGGTAGAATTCTACCGATGAGTTCCGCAGGCAAAGTGTTGTTGGGGCTGGGCGCGGTTCTGATTCTGGTTGGGCTATTGCTCATCGGGCTGGAGAAGCTGGGCGTGCGCTCGTGGCGGATGCCCGGCGATATTGCAATCCACCGCGACGGGTTTCACTTCTACTTCCCGCTGGGGACGAGTATCCTGATTAGCATCGTGCTGACCCTGTTGCTCACTTTCTGGGCGTGGCTGATGGGGCGAGGACGCTAACGATGGACGCGAGCCTGTTTGAATATGAGCTGCCTGAAGAACTGATTGCGCAGGAGCCTGTGGAGCCGCGCGACCACTCGCGCCTGATGGTGCTGAATCGCACGACGCAGACGATTGAACATCGGCGGTTTTACGAACTGCCCGAATACCTGCAGGCAGGCGATGTGCTGGTGCTGAACGACACGCGCGTCTCGGCGTGGCGTTTGCAGGGGCGTAAGCCGACGGGCGGTCAGGCGGAGGTGTTCCTGTTGCATCCGCTTGCCGATGGGCGGTGGCACGCGCTGGTCAAACCGGGCAGGCGTCTGCCCGACGGCAGCCGCGTGATTGTTGGCGACGCGCTGGAGGTGGCGATCGAAGGCAGGCTGGAGGGCGGGCTGCGCCTGGTGCGCCTGCTCAGCGATGAGCCGCCCGAACAGGTACTCCCGCGCATCGGGCAGGTTCCCCTGCCCCCCTACATCCACAAACAGCTTACCGACCCAGAGCGCTACCAGACGGTGTACGCGCATCAGCCCGGCTCCGCCGCCGCGCCGACCGCCGGGCTACACTTCACGCCCGCGCTGCTGGAACGCCTGAAGGCGCAGGGCGTGCAGATTGTCTACATCACGCTCCATGTCAGCCTCGACACTTTCCGCCCGCTCAAAACCGAGCAGGTGGAGCAGCATAAGATGCACGGAGAGTGGTACACGATTACGCCTGAAGCTGCGGAAGCGATTAACGCCGCGCGCGGGCGGATTGTCGCCGTTGGCACGACCAGCATCCGCACGCTGGAGAGCGCAGCTATCGGCAAGCGCAAGGTGCAGGCAGGCTCCGCCGAGACGCACCTCTACATCACGCCGGGCTATGAGTTCAAAGTGGTGGACGCCATAATTACCAACTTCCATATGCCCCGCACGACGATGCTGGTGCTGGTGAGCACGTTTGCCGGGCGCGAGTTCGTGCTGCGCGCGTATCAGGAAGCCGTGCGCGAGCGGTATCGGTTCCTGAGCTTCGGGGACGCGATGCTGATTTTGTAAGAGCCGTTCCCGCTATGGCACTCTCAGCACAATCTTTCCGAAAAAGTCGCGGCTCTCCAGCTTCTCGTGGGCGGCGCGCGCCTCGCGCAGGTCGTACACGCTGTCTACAATCGGCTTAAGTCTGCCCGACACCATGTGGGGCAGGATCTGCTCCAGCTCGGCGCGGGTTCCGATGTAGGTACCGTGAATCTCCAGCTCGCGGCTGAACACATAGCGGATATCGAACTTCGCTTCTGCGCCTGTCGTCGCGCCACAGGTAACGAGCCGCCCGCCCTTGTTAAGTAGGCGGATACAGGCGTCGAACACTGCCTGCCCCACGTGCTCAAACACCACATCGACGCCGTCGCCTTCTGTAGCTTCTCGCACCTGTTTGTACCACTCAGGGTCGCTATGGTTCACGACGAAATCCGCGCCGAGTTCGCGGCACCGTTCGAGTTTTGCCTCGTTGCCAGCGGTGGCGATGACCAGCGCGCCGCGCAGTTTAGCAATCTGAATTGCTGCGCTGCCCACGCCACTACTCCCGCCCATGATGAGCGCCCACTCGCCCGGTTGGAGGCGCGCCTTCGTAATCAGCATGTGCCACGCGGTAAGGAACACCAGCGGGTACGCCGCCGCCTCTTCAAAGCTCAGATTCGAGGGTTTATGGAGCAAGTTGCGCTCAGGGACGACGATGTATTCCGCATAGCCGCCCGGACGATGCGCCCCAATCACCTGCACCTCGCGACACAAGTTCTCCCGCCCCATTTTGCAGAATCGACACTTTCCGCAGGAGATGACAGGATAGAGAACCACCTCGTCGCCCTTGCCCCAGCCGCGCACGCCCTCGCCCACTGCCACTACCTCGCCTGCGACATCGCTGCCCAGAATATGAGGCAGGGGCGTTTTATAGGCGGGGATGCCGTTGCGCACCCAGATATCCAGATGGTTCAACGCACATGCCCGCACACGCACCTTGACCTCGCCCTCGCCCACTTCAGGGTCAGGAACGCTCTCCTCAAAAACCAAATTCTCCGGACCGCCAAACTCATGAATTCGAACCGCTCGCATGGTATAGATAGTACCTGAAACTGCCTATTATCCTCAGCACGAATTCCCAAGGAAGCAAGTTCGCCGCGCGGGCTGCGGGCTAATACGGGTCGGCTTGGTTCGCGCAGGTCGGTATAATCTGGCTGGGGGCGCGCTATGAAAGAGTTTCTGCAAATAGCCGGTGTGGTCACCTTGATTTTGAGCCTGATTTATATTATAGAGGCGATTATCCGCCGCCCGATAGTGCATTTTTGGGGCTACAAAATGGTGGTGAGCCTCTTTGGGGAGGCATCGGTACGGTGGTTTTTTCTCGTGCGCAGCCTGGTCATGTTGCTGGTCGGTAGCGCACTCCTCTTGTGGAGCCATCAACTGCCATAGTATCAATCGGGGTTTCGAGTGAGAGACTGTTAAAAAACAGGTGGGACAGCGTTCCCTCTCAAGGGGCACGTCCTCAAGAAAACCCAGAGCGAATAAATTCGCGCCCACACA
>JAOAES010000275.1 GCA_026416655.1 Fimbriimonadales bacterium | reverse complement strand
GCGTGCGCACATAGCTCAGGTAGGCTTGTGTCCAGAGTTCGGCGAGCCGTTGCGCGCCGTCGGGGGTGGAGTCGGTTGCAGTAACCTGCACCACATTCGTGTTGCGCAACGCGGAGGCGCGGAACCGCTGCTCGAAATCGCGGAACGGCTCCGTATTACCTGCCTCTCGCTGCACCTTCTCCAGCAGGGGGCGTGAGAGAAGCACCTCGACTTGCGTGTTCAAATCCGGGCTTCCACCGCCGATGAGTGCGGCAATCCCACTTGTTGCCGCGCCCAGGGTCATCCCTGACGGCGACTCGATGAGCAGCTTGGCGTTCGCCTCGTAGCGTTTCTCGCTGAACAGCACGATTGCGAGGGCGATTCCAACGCCCAGCAACGCGCCCGCCGCAACCCATTTCCACTGACTGCATAAAGCGCGCCACAGCCATGGCAACGCGATGGTCTCCCGCCTGTCTTCCCAACGCTCCATCGCCCTAAATCATACCTGACAGGTCTACAGAGTGAACATCTCGCGCAGGCGCACGCCCAGCCCCGGTGCATCGTTGGGCAACACGCGCCCGTCGTGCAGCTCCGCTCCCACGAACGGGTCGTCAATCAGGTTCAGGTGACTATCCAAATCCAAATGGTCTGCCAGCGGCGCAATCTGGCACGCTGCGCTAATCGACAGACTACTGTCGGAATAGCAGCCGTACATGACCTGCAACCCCAGCGCACGCGCGGTATGCACCATCCGAATCGCCTCGCTCAATCCCCCACATTTCATAAGCTTAATGTTAATCCCGTGTACACGGTCGGCGAGCCTGACTACATCGCGCTTATCGAAGCAGCTCTCATCGACAAAAATCGGCAGGGGCGATTCGCGATAGAGATTAGGCAGTTCATCCTCTGCACCGCGGGGTAAGGGCTGTTCTACATACTCCACGCCGCGCTCGGCGAGCCAGCGACACATCGCGAGTGCGTTTTGCAGGCTCCAGCCGCCGTTCGCGTCCACGCGCAGCGCGACGCCTTCGGGAACCTCCTGCCGAATCGCCTCGAACATCGCCTGATCCGCCTCGATGCCGGCGGAGTTGCCCAGCTTGATTTTGAGCGATTTGGCGTGCGTGAGTTCCAGCCAGTCGCGTGTGCGCTGGCGGGCAACTTCGGGTGGGTTGATGCCGATGGTGACCGAGGTGGGCACAATCGCGTCCCGCGATAGCCCCAGTATCCGCCATACAGGCATCCCGGTGCGCTTGCCGAGCCAATCCCAGAGCGCGAGGTCGATTGCGGCGCGGGCGGCGGAGCGCACACCCCCCTCAATCAAGGTCTGTTCAATCCGCTCGCGTTCCAGCGGATGCAGCGGCGTGAGCAACGGCTCGGCTTTCTGGAGGTCTTCCTGGATTGCTTCCGTACTTTGGCGCATGTCGCCGATTCCGAACGGCGACGCCTCGCCCCAGCCTTCCACGCCGTCCGCCTCCACCCGCACCCATACATTCACGGTCTGCGCCGTCGTGCCTCGACTAATCGTGAGCGGGAACCGCTTGTTGACCGTAAAGGTTGTCCACGCTAACTGCATAGGATGCCAAGTTCCGCATTCCCGAACGGTTTCCTGCGTACCCCTTCAGGTACAATCCTCTCGCTATGAAAACGGAGCTACCTCGCTGGGACATGAGCGTGGTCTATCCTGGGCTCGACTCGCCCGAATATGAGCGTGATTTCCGCAGTTTTGTGCGTGCGATTGACGAACTGGAGGGTTTGTTCGACGAAGCGCAGATTGACCGCACCGATGCGCCCCTGCATCCAGACCACGCGGCAGGCGTGCTGGAGCGCGTTTTACCTGCCTACAGCGCCCTTAACGACCAGGCATGGACACTGGGCGCGTATGTGTATGCCTTCGTGACGGTGGATTCGCGCGACGAGTATGCACAAGCGCGGTTGAGTGAGCTGGAGCGGCAGTCGGTGCGCCTGTCGAAGCTGGGCACGCGCCTGACCGCATGGGCAGGTTCGCAGGATGTGGACGCGCTGATTGAGCGTTCGGAGCAGGCGCGGCAACACGCTTACTGGCTGCGCCGTGCGCGTATCGCCGCCGAACATATGATGTCGCCCGCCGAAGAAGCCCTCGCTGCTGAGATGCAACTTACGGGCAGCAACGCCTGGAGCAAACTCTATGGCAACATCACCTCACAGATTCAGGCGGAGGTGGAAATCAAGGGCGAGAGGCAGACGCTCACGATGAGCATGCTGCGCAATTTGGCGTATGACCCTGACCGCGAGGTGCGCCGCGCGGGCTACGAAGCGGAGCTGAAAGCGTGGGAACAGCACGCGATGCCCATCGCCAGCGCGTTGAACGCGATTAAGGGCGAGACGAATCTGCTCACGCGCAAGCGTGGCTGGGATAGCCCCCTGCATGCTTCGCTGTTCCGCAACGCCATCGACGAGGCGACGCTGAACGCGATGCTGGACGCCGCCTACGAAGCCTTCCCCGACTTCCGACGCTACCTGCACGCCAAAGCGCGCCTGCTCGGCGTGGAGCGGTGCGCATGGTACGACATCTTCGCGCCCGTAGGCAAGGAGCCGAAACGCTGGGAGTACCACGAGGCGGCGCAGTTCATCATCGAGCAGTTTGCAACCTACTCGCAGAAGATGAGCGACTTCGCCCGCCGCGCGTTCGAAGAGAACTGGATCGACGCCCCACCACAACCCGGCAAGCGCGACGGCGCGTTCTGCATGCGCCTGCGCCGCGACGAGTCGCGCATCCTGACCAATTACAAGCCCGCGTTCGGCGGCATGAGTACGCTGGCGCACGAGCTGGGGCACGCCTACCACAACCTCTGCCTCGCCGAGCGCACCTACCTGCAACGTCAGACGCCTATGACGCTCGCGGAGACCGCCAGCATCTTCTGCGAGACGATTATCCGTCAAGCCGCGCTGCGCGACGCCGACCGTGAGGAACAGCTTGCCATTCTGGAAGCCTCGCTGCAGGGCGCGTGTCAGGTGGTGGTGGACATCACGAGCCGCTACCTCTTTGAGAAAACCGTGTTCGAACGGCGCAACGAGCGGGAGCTGAGCGCGCGCGAGCTGTGCGAGATTATGCGGAACGCGCAACTGGAAACCTACGGCGACGGGCTGGACGAGAACGCCCTGCACCCCTACATGTGGGCAGCCAAGCCCCACTACTATGGCAGCGCGTTCTACAACTACCCGTACATGTTCGGCTTGCTGTTCGGGCTGGGGTTATACGCGCTCTATCTGGACAATCCCGACGGCTTCCGCGCTCGCTACGACGACCTGCTCTCGCGCACGGGGATGGCAGACGCGCCTACCCTCGCGGCGGAATTTGGCTTCGACCTGCGCACGCCCACCTTCTGGCGCGGCGCGTTCGACGCCATTCGCAAAGATATCGACCGGTTCGAATCGCTGGCGTCCTGAGTTCTGCGGTAGGGGCGCGTCCCCGACGCGCCCTACTGTCTTGCAAACGCCTATTTATACTTCCACCCTAAGTGCCGCCGCGGGAGGCATCTTCGCCGCGCGAATCGCAGGCAAAATCGTCGCCACGACCGTTACCACCACCCCCACCGCCATCGCCTGCCCTAACAGCGCGAGCAGCTCCAACGGCGTCGCCGCGCTGAACACCGCCGAACCCAACCGAAACAGGTTAATCAGAAACACCAGCCCCCAGCCCACTAAGAACCCAATCGCCGACGCCACAATCCCCAGCATGCCCGACTCCAGAAAGAACAGCTTCACCACAAACGAATCGAGCGCGCCCAGACACTTCATCGTGCCAATCTCTTTATAACGCTCCGTGACCGCCATCAGCATCGAGTTCGAAATGCCGACAGTAGACATCAGCAGGCTCATCACCACCAGCCAGGTCTGGCGCGTGGCGGCTTCGAGGGCGGCGGGGTCGTTGGGGTTCAACGGGGGCGCGTAGAGCGCGGCGGCGCGCACAGCGGTGAAAAACGCGATGCCCAGCATCACGCCCGCCGCCGTAATCAACGCCCGCAGGAACCGTACCCGAATGTTTAGCAGGCTAATCCGAAACGCCACCGACAGCGGCAGCTGCACCTGCTTGCGTATCGCGCCCTTGCCCGAACTCATCGCGCTCATAGCCGTTTCTTCGTATAGGCGATAAACCCGCGCCGTGAAAGCGTGTTCAAAAACGCGAACAGCGAATACTCCGCCTCGCGCCGCTCCAACTTGAACTGCTGCACAAGACGCTGGACAATCGTCTCCACCTGATGACGCCCATCACACAGCGACCAGACGAGACTGCCGATTTCGTCCAGCTCGATGCGATGTTCGCGGGGCAGCTTGAAAATCCTGCTGAACCAGCCAAACAGCCCACGCGGTTTCAGAGGCACAATCAGGATGTAGACACCGTCTTCGTTCTGCTCGGATTGCACCGCCGCGTTGCGCAGTGGATAGAGGCGCAACACCTGCTTGCGGTCGACTTGGGGCGGCGCGCTGCGCCGAAAGAGGCGTTTCAGCAGCATACCGTGCGCGCCATCACCTCCTCGATGAGATTCGTGCGGAACGGCGAGAAGTGTTGGAGATGGAACACCGTGTTGCGCTCTTTGCAGAACCAAGCGACGGCGCGCACCCGCCACGCAGGCAGGCGCAGGCGCAATGGGCTGACGATGCACCTGTCTCTTATACACATCT
>JAOAES010000228.1 GCA_026416655.1 Fimbriimonadales bacterium | reverse complement strand
TATGATGATTGACCCGTTCACGGGCAAGCCCTTTGTGTATCGGCGCGACCCGAAAAAGGGGTTCCTGCTCTACTCCGTGGGCGTGAATCGCCTTGACGATGGGGGACGCGCCGCCTTCAGCGAGACGGAGGGCGGCGATATTGCGCCTGTGCAACCGTCCCCCGCGCAGCGTCCGAGGGGGCGCGGCGTGTTGAGCGCGCCACTGTGGGTGCGGTAGGGGGCTGATTCGGAGATAACTATCGTCGGAGCCAGACCATGTTCGAGCGACTGCCAGACAGGGTACGGATTGTCGAAGTCGGCGCACGGGACGGCTTGCAGAACGAGCCGACCACCGTGCCGACGGAGGTGAAGGCGCGCTTCATCGAGATGCTTGCGGATGCGGGCTTGCCCGTCGTGGAGGCGACGGCGTTCGTCAGCCCGAAGTGGGTTCCCCAACTCGCCGATGCGGAGCAGTTGATGAGCCAGCTCCGCCGACGCGAGGGCGTGCGCTATCCCGTTTTGGTGCCTAATCTGAAAGGGCTGGAGCGTGCGCTGGGCGCAGGCGCGACCGAAATCGCGATTTTCACGGCGGCGTCTGAGAGTTTCTGCCAGCGGAATCTGAATCGGAGCATCGAGCAGTCGCTGCAGGAGTACGACGCAGTTGTGCGCGAGGCGAAAGCAGCGGGCTGCTGGGTGCGCGGGTATATCTCCACCGCGCTGGTCTGTCCCTACGAGGGCGCGATTTCACCCGATGCGGTGAAGCCCATCGTGGAGCGTCTGCTGGCGATGGGGGTGGACGAGGTGAGCTTGGGCGACACGATTGGCGCGGCAGTTCCCACGCAGGTGGCGCGGCTTACCGAATCGCTGCTGCCCGTTTTGCCGCAGGAACGCTTCGCTTACCACTTCCATAACACCTACGGAACTGCGCTGGCGAACGTGCTGACGGCGTTGGGGCAGGGCGTGTTCATTTTCGATTCCAGCGCGGGCGGGCTGGGCGGCTGCCCGTTCGCGCCGGGCGCGTCGGGCAACCTCGCGACGGAGGATTTGCTCTACATGCTGCACGGAATGGGGATTCAGACGGGCGTCAGTCTGGAAGGCGTCGCGGCGGCGGCGCAGTATATCTTATCACACCTGCAACGCGCCACACCGCCGAGCAGCTACCTACGCGCCTGTGGCACGGGCATCTTGCCCGTGCAAGCATAAACTCGTGGCATGGGCGTCCCGCCCGTGCAAGGCTTGCGATAGCGGGACGCTATCGCACCGTAGCGTCGGCGTCCTGCCCGTGCGAGCATTGCGATAGCGAGACGCTATCGCACCGTAGCGTCGGCGTCCCGCCGACGATGGGAAGTTAACCTAACCCAGGTTGTGCCTACGGATTTTGAGCGGGCGAGATTCCTCGCTCCGCTCGGAATGACAACGCTCGGCGGGCAGGAGTGAACTTGTCATTCCGAGCCGAAGGCGAGGAATCTCAGACAGGTAGCAACTTGGGTAGCTTAGGCAACGCAGTTCAAGCTACGAATGCTTGGGCGGGACGCCCAAGCCACGCACGCTTGAGCGGGACGCTCAAGCCACGCACGCTTGGACAAGACGGTCCAAGCCCCGGGAGGTATCTATGCGTACTTTGTGCATCTGGGGGCTATTGCTGTTAGTGAACCTGAGCTGGGCGCAGGGGCTGGATGTGCAAAGCGACCCGCGCCTGAGCCAGCCTGTGAGCCTGCGCGTCGCCGCTGCGCCGCTCCACCAACTGCTGCGTCAACTGGAGCGGCAATCGGGCGTGGAACTGCGCGTGGAGCAAAACCTGCGCGAGTACCGCGCGTTCGCACGCCTGCAAAGCCGCCCGCTCCACCAAACGCTGCGCCTGCTGGCGGATGCATTCGCACTCGAATGGCGTGCGGAGCCTGTAAGCGACGCCGAGAACGCGCCCCTGCGCTATGTGTTGTACCAACCTGAAGCTGAGCGCAAGCGCGAGGCGGAATATCGCGCCGTGCTTGGAATGGACATCACTGAACTTACTCGCGAGGCGTTGAAACTCATCCCGCCCGATTTGCTGGAGCGCAGCTACGAGGACTTCTGCGCGCTGATGGGGCTCACGCTGGATGCCAGCAGTCGGTACCCCTACGCAAAGGGGACGCTGCGCCCGCAAGTTTCGCTGCCGAAGCCCGCCGAGACGCAGGGGGCGCGCACACAGGCGTTGCTCGCGGCGCGCCATCGGTTGCTGGAGGACGCCGCGCGTACACCAGAGGGCTTGTTAACGCTGCGCATGCTCGCCACGCTAACGGACGCCAAATGGCGCGACCTGCGCACAAAAGGATGCCTGCGCCTCTCGCCCGACCGCCTACCCCCTGTATGGCGTCGACAGTGGGAACAAGACTGTGTTCGGCTGCACGGATACACTATAGAGGAAGTCGAGCAGTACCAGCCGTCCAAAACGAATCCGAATGTCGTTTACACGGGGATTGACACGCTGCCAAGCCTCAAAGCCGTGCTGAAAGGCGACTATTATTTCGATTGCCTCTATGACGCCCGAACGATGCAACTCAAAGCGCACCAGACGATTTACACCAGCGACAGCGCCTCTATGCCGGGGCTTATTGCATTGGACGGCTTGCACTTGTTGCAGGCGATTACCACCGCCGATAAATCACACGCTTTCGAAACGCCCGACTGGCTCGCCCAAACGCCCGATTACCCCATTCAGCGCATCACGGAGAAGGTGTGGGCGGAAGCGATTCCGCGCCAGTGGGTCGACTCGCTGAGTTTCCACATCTTTGAGGGGCTACAAAGCGCAGGCGCGGAGGGGATAGGCGAGTTCTATCCGCTGAGCGTGGGCGTCGCTGAAGGCAAGGCGCGCTGGCGCGAGCTGCTGCAGGAACTCATCCTATTCTACACGCTGGAGCGGCGCGAGGGCGTGTGGCT
>JAOAES010000158.1 GCA_026416655.1 Fimbriimonadales bacterium | reverse complement strand
GTCGGGCTTTGCGCTGGCGTTGCGTGATTTGGAGATTCGCGGCGCGGGCAACCTGCTGGGCGAGGAGCAGCACGGCGCGATGCGCTCGGTGGGGCTGGAGTTGTATCAGTCGATGCTGCGCGACGCCATCCGCCGCCTGCGTCGGGGCGAGACGAGCTGGGACTTAGAAGCCCCCGTGCAGGAAGACCTGCCCGACGCGAGCAAGCTGCCTGTGGATGCCTACATCCCGCACGATTACATTCAGGATGTAGCGCAGCGGTTGGGCTATTACAAGCGGATTGCGGGCTGTCGCACGCGCGAGGAGTTGAAAGCCCTTGTGCGCGAGCTGCGCGACCGCTACGGCGAGTTGCCCGCGCCCGTGAAGCACCTGATTCGCCTGATGGAGCAGCGCATTCTGGCGCACGCGCTGGGCGTGCAGAGCATCGGCGTGGACGGCAAGCGGCTCGTGCTGAGGTTCAAGCCCGACCGCAAGCTCAAGGCGCGTTGGCAGTTGGCGTTGCAGCAGGCGATTGCGGGCGTGCGCACGCAGCCCGACGAGATTACCGCCCCCCTCGGCGACCATCCGCTGGAGACGCTGATGCGCGTTTTGGGCGAGTTGCAGGCGATTGTGGCGGCGGGGTGATGATACTAATCGGGGTTTAAATGCTTGATTTGCCCTCACCCCCCTCTCCCGCACGCGGGAGAGGAGATGAGGGCTGATGTCTCATTAGAAATCCCGATTGGTATAAGGCGGGCTATCGCGCCAACTCCTGCAACAGGTGCGCGTACTTCTGCGCCACCACGCGCCGCTTGACCTTCAGCGTGGGGGTCAGCTCGCCGCTTTCAATCGTGAACGGCTGGGCAATCAGGCGGAAGCCCTTGAGACGCTGAAAGTCCGCCAACTCGCGGTTCACGCGCTCAATCTCTTGGCGGAAGCGGCGTTGGATGGCGTCGTGGTTCAGCAGCGTGTCGGGGTCGGTTGCCTCGATGCCTTCCTGCTGGGCGATGTCGCGCAGGGCGTCCATGTTGGGCACAAGCAGGGCGACGGGCGCGCTCATGCCGTCGCCGTATACCACCGCCTCTTGGATGAGCGCGCTCTGCTTGAGCAGGTTCTCAATTGGCTGCGGGGCGACATTCTTACCGTTCGCCAGCACGATAATGTCTTTCTTGCGGTCGGTGATGTAGAGGTAGCCGTCCTTGTCCATGTAGCCGACATCGCCTGTGTGGAACCAGCCGTCGGGGTCGATTGCAGCGGCGGTGGCTTCGGGCTTGTTGTAGTAGCCGCGCATGATGTTGGGACCGCGGGCGAGGATTTCGCCGTCTTCCGCGATTTTGATTTCCACGCCGCGGATGGGCTTGCCCACGCTGCCGAAGCGGGGGGCGTGGGGCGGGTTGACGGTCAGCACGGGGCTGGTTTCGGTCAGCCCGTAGCCCTCCAGTATCAGGATGCCGAAGGCGTGGAAGAACTCGGCGACCTCTTTGGGCAGCGCCGCGCCGCCTGAGATGAAGTAGCGCAGCCTGCCGCCCACGCGCTCGCGGATTTTGGACGCCACGAGCTTGTCCAGAATCGCGTGCTGAATCTTCACACCGAGGGGGACGCGCTTGCCCTCGCGCCAGCATCGCGAGTAGATTTTGCCCACTTCCAGCATCCGATAAAACAGTTTCTGGCGCAGGGGGGGCATCTGGCGCACAGAGGCGAGAATCCGATCCATCACGGAGGCGTAGAAGCGCGGCACGCCGAGCATCAGCGTGGGTTTGACCTCCTGCATATCGTTGGCGAGGGTGAACAGGCTTTCGGCGTAGGCGATGGTCAGCCCCAAGTAGATGGGCAGGAAGTGCCCCGCCATGCGCTCGAACACATGCGAAAGCGGCAGGAACGAGAGGAACAGGTCGTCGGGCTGGGGCTGGATGATTTCGATGCACGCTTCGATGTTGCTGATGAGGTTTCCGTGCGTGAGCATCGCGCCTTTGGGTTCGCCCGTTGTGCCCGAGGTGTAGATGAAGGTGATGATGTCGTCGGGTTGGCTGGCTTGCACGCGGGCGTGCAGGTCGCTTTCGGTGAGCGCGCCGTGCTGGTTGAGCATCTGCTCGAAGGTGGGGGTGTCGGCGACATCTTTGGGGTCAATCACAATCATCTGGAGGTTGAGCTCGGAACCTTCCACTGCCTCGCACGCCTTGCGCAGTTGCTTTTTGTCGCTGACTACCAGCACTTTGGGTTCCGCGTCGCTAAGGATTTCCAGCACCTGCGCGGGGGTGAGGGTGGGGTAAATGGGCACGGTAATCGCTCGCAGGCAGAGGGTTGCCCAGTCGGTGATTGCCCATTCGGGGCAGTTTTCGGAGAGGATAGCCACGCGGTCGCCCTCGCGGATGCCCAGTTCGTGCAGGGCGCGGGCGAAGGCGTACACGCGCCTGCCCA
>JAOAES010000154.1 GCA_026416655.1 Fimbriimonadales bacterium | reverse complement strand
CACGACGCCAGCGAAGCCATGCGCGACGCCGATGTCGTGATGGCGCTGCGCCTCCAAACTGAGCGGATGGCGCAGGGGCTGCTCCCCAGCCTGAACGCCTACCGCCGCGACTATCAAGTAAACACCGAACGCCTGCGCCTTGCCAAGCCCGACTGCGTGGTGATGCACCCTGGACCGATTCAGCGCGGGATTGAAATCAGCGACGAAGTCGCCGACGGCGCACAGTCGCTGATTCTCACGCAGGTACGCAACGGTGTCTATGCCCGCGTGGCAGTGCTGGAGTACGCAGTGGGGCACGAGTAGCCGACGCATCGACTCCAGAACGAGTCCTCTGATGCCGATAATCCCTGCAGGTTGCTTTGGCTTCCTCGAAAGACCTTCCTGATTTTCCCTCCCTGAGCGCGTGTAGCTGAACATCTACTGAGCCGCCTGCCTGCGCGTTCAGAGAGTCGGCAACCTACCGATGGATGGTGCTTCAGCGAGACGCTCAATCTACGCAAGGCGTAGCGTCAGCGTCTCGCCGACAAAGACTGACTTAGCTGATTGGGGGTATCTTATGAGGACACAGTGGGGCTTTACGCTGATTGAACTGTTGATTGCGATAGCGATAGTGGCTGTGTTGGCGGCGTTGTTGTTGCCCGTGTTCACCACGGCGCGCCACACCAGCCAGGCGAGTGTGTGTACCTCGAACCTGCGCCAACTGACGAAGGCGACCTTACTCTATGTGCAGGACCACGATGAGTGCTTCCCCCTCGCGTTTTACCGGGTGACGGGGACGGATGGTGTGTGTCTGCGCACAGTGTGGGGGATTCTCTATCCGTACCTGCGTGACTACCGGGTCGCGCTTTGCCCTGCCGAGTCGGAGCCGACCGAACTGACGGCAGTGCGCACGGCGCGTCCGATTGCCACACCTCTCTGCGACGGCGAGCCGATGCAGGTATCGCTCATGCCGAACTGGTGCCTAACGGTGAACGCCGTGACCTATCCCGATGTTCCGCCCGTGAGTCTGGCGCGATTGCCGTTTCCTGCCAGCACGGGGTTCTGGTTCGACGGCTGGCTGGGTTCGGGTGATGGCGGGCGGTTCGAGCCGGTCAGTGGGGTAGAGCCGCGCCATGGGCACCGCACGCGGGTTCCTGAGCGCGTGTTCACGGGCGAGGAATCGCGTTATCACGGACGCGGACAGGCGAGCTTCGTGGATGGGCATGTGCGCGCATTCGGTGCGCGCCTGCGCCCCGACGCCTCACGGCGGGGCGACCTGCTCCAGATTACAGCGCGCCCGACAACAATAGAGGGGCGTCCGAAGCCCGGCTGGCTTATTCAGGGCGGCGTGTATCACGAACGCACCAGCTTCTTCGGCTGGCCCAGTCGTCCGAAAGAGGGCAATCCGAATCGGATGCTGATGATGTGCTATCCTCGCCCGTACTACTGTGAGGAGTGGGATTGAGGAACAGCCCAATCGGAGGTTCAAAGGTCGCACGCCCTTTGGCAACTTCATCCAGATTGCTTCGCGAACTGCAAGCGTGGGCATGTGGCGTTCACAATCCGAAACCTGTCGCCTTTGATTCGTGTAAACTTCACGAATCCAGAATGAACCGCGCCCTGTCCAGAATCGTCAATATTAGCCAAGGGACGCCATGCAATCGAGTCTAAGGGAGCGTCTGGCACATCTGCACAGGCGCACGGGCTTCAGCGCGCGCGCAAGCGAGATCGAACCCCTCGTCCCGCTGGGCATCGAGGGGGCGGTCGACAAACTGCTGGAGAACCCCTTCGACAGCGATATCGACGATGAAGCCGTGCTACGCCTGTTACAAGGCGAGATGAACAACCTGCAGCCCCAGGCGGTAAGTGCGTGGTGGCTCTATCGGATGCTCGTCTCGCAACAGCCGATTCAGGAGCGCATCGCGCTATTCTGGCACAACCACTTCGCGACCTCTGCCTCCAAAGTGCAGGCGGGCAGGCTGATGCTTATCCAGATCCAGCTCTTCCAGCGTCTCGGACTGGACAACTTCAAAACGCTCACGCTGGAGGTCGCGAAAGACCCTGCGATGCTGGTGTGGCTGGATGGGAATCGGAATGTGAAAGGCAAGCCAAACGAGAACTTCGCCCGCGAGCTGTTCGAGCTGTTCACGATGGGCATCGGGCACTATACCGAGCGCGACATTCAGGAGGCGGCGCGCGCGTTCACAGGCTGGTCGTTCAGCCGCGTCACGGGCAGCTTCGTGTTCAATCGCAATCAGCATGACGACAGCGAGAAAGAAGTGTTTGGCAAACGCGGTCGATTTGGGGGTGAGGAGATTGTTGAGATGGCAGTAGCGCATCCCGCGACCGCACCACATCTTGCCCGCAAGTTTTATCAGCATTTTGTTAATGATGTGGAGCCGCCCGATGAACGCACGGTGCAGGAGTTAGCCAAAGTGTTTCGGGATTCGGGCTACAGCATTCGCGCGCTCATGCGCCGCCTGCTGCTCACGCCTGCCTTCTGGAGCCACACGAACTGGCGTAAGCGCGTCAAAAGCCCGGTGGAGTTCGTGGTGGGGACGCTGCGGCAGGTGGGCGTAGGCGAGCGGCTGCGGGCGGTGAACCTGAACGACGGCGCGGGACAACGCCTGCTGGCAGCGTACCTGCGACTCGCTACCCAATGGACGCGCCGAATCGGGCAGTTCCTGCTCTATCCACCCGATGTCGCTGGTTGGGAATGGGGCAAGGCGTGGATTAGCTCGACCACGATGCTGGAGCGGATGCGCTTCGCCGAGTTCCTGTTGCCTGATCGCCGGGGCATCGGCTTCGCCACCCTGAACGAACTGGTCGGTTTGCCCGCGCCCCGCACCCTGGAGGAGTTCGTCCAGCGATTGGAGGCGGTTCTGGATGTGTCGCTGCAGCCGCGCACGCGCCAGAGCCTGCTGGAGTATTTAGAGAAGCGTGGGGGCACGAACGCTCTGCGCCAACGCGACCGCCAGACCGTGCAGGGCGCGCTGCAGATTGTGTTCAGCGCGGCAGAGTATCAGATGTTGTAGCCCCGTTCGCCCCTTCGTTCCTGCACGGGCTTCAGGAGCCACGCCGACGCAAGGAAGTAGACCGGCGCAAGCAGGAAAATCCAGCGCCAGCCCGTGCCCAAGCCATATGTGCCGTTCAGCCAGTCGCCCAGCGGTCCCGCAATCAGCGGCGCAACCACCTGCGGCATCGTCATCGCGATATGCCAGATAGCCATGTACCGCCCCGACTCGCTGACGGGCACGAGATTGCTGGCTAACGCCCAGTCCACCGCTGAGTAAGCACCCCATGCCACACCAAAAAGCGCGCCCGTCAGGTACACCATCATCAGGTTCTGCGCCGCCAGGAACAGCCCCGCGCAAGCGCACATCAGCGCAATGCAGTAGTAGATAATCCGCTTTTTGCTGATGCGGTCGGCGAGCGTGCCCGCCAGCCAGTTGCCCAGCACGCCGGTCAGCGTCGCCGTTGCCATAAAGCCGAACGCATGCTGCGGCGCCGCGCCTTTCAACCCAATCGTGTCGCGCAAGTAAAACTCCAGAAAGAACAGCGCGGTGAAAAAGCCCATGTTGAACACAAACCGCGAGACCACCACCCAGCGGAAGTTGGGCAGCTCGTTCAGTAAGATGTTCACGAAGTGCGCCAAGCGCAGGCGTTTCTCGTCAGGGTGATTGGGCTGCCACTGCGGCTCGCGCACGCCCAACACCGTCCAGAGCATGGTGATAAGCAGGAACCCGACCAGCGTCCCACCCACGATTTGCAGGCGCGTTGTGCGGGGAAGCTCACCCAAGATGAGGGGAGGCTCCCCCAGCAGCGCGCCCGCCAACGCCAAGCCCAGCAGCGTGCCGATTAGTGTCATCATCCCCATATACGCCGACGCCAAGCCGTGCCGCTCAGGGGGCACATAGTCGGGAATCACCGCCTGATAGGGTCCGTTCGCCCAGTTCAGAAAGAGTTGAATCGCCACAAAGTGCAGAATCAGCAGCGCGAAGCTCTGCGTGGTCATAAACAGCAGGATGAACGGCAGGCTCAGCAGCGTGCCCCACAGAATAAACGGGCGTCGCCTGCCCATTCGCGCCGTGCTGCGGTCGCTAATCGGACCCGCAATGAGTTCGATTACGGTGGAAATCAGCGCGCCTGCCGCCGCCAGCCACGCAAGGTAGACGCCGCGCTGCGCTTCGGGAGCGAGGTCATTCACCCGCGCCTGCATCACAATCGTCAGGAACGCTGCCCAATGCACGCTCACGCCCAGCCAGAACGCACTGATCGCCCAGTAGTTGATTCGGGGTTGTACCACAACGGGGATTATACCGAGAGTGAGTCTCCTGCTGTCCCGTTCCCTGAACGGTACGGTGAGCAGGCAGTTCAGAACGCCCTGCCCATCGCTGAGTGAATATTCTGCCTGCGGAGATGGATACGGCAGACGCCCGCGCCCGCCTGCAGCATATTCTTCGTGAAAGCAGCTACGCATGATGTATACTCTTAACCGCCATGTGGCTCGCCATCGTTGTCGCCGTTGGGTTCGTGTTGGGGGTTCTCCTGCTGGCGAACTATCTCGCTACGCGCGCTACCCTGCGCCCGCCGCGCACGCCGTTTTTCATGACCCCGCGCGATATGGGACTGCCCTATCAGAGTGTGGCGTTCCCCTCGCGCGACGGGATCCGTCTGCATGGCTGGTGGATTCCCAACCCGAAGCCCATCGGGATCGCAATCCTCTGTCATGGCTACCTGATGAACCGCTGCGAGCCGTTGCCTGTCGCGAAAGAACTCTGGCATGCGGGCTTCCACTGCCTCGTGTTCGACTTTCGCGCGATGGGCAAGAGCGAGGGCGACCTCTGCACGATTGGCGACCTGGAGCGGCTCGATGTGTTATCGGCGGTAGATTTCGCGTGTCGCACCGCGCCCGATTTGCCTGTGGTGGTCTACGGCGCGTCGATGGGGGGCGCGGCGAGCCTGCTGGCGGCGGCGGAAGATGAGCGCATCCGCGCCGTTGTCGCCGACTCCGCCTACGCCCGCCTGAACCACGCTGTTAAAGACTGGTGGCGCAACGCGGTCGGCAAAGCGTCGGTGCTGCTCCACCCCACGCTGTGGATTGGCAGGCTCTACACGCGCCGCTCCGCCGCGAAAGTCGCGCCTGAAGACATCATCGGGCATATCGCGCCGCGCCCCGTTTTACTGATGCATGGTACGAAAGACCAGCTGATTCCCCCCTACCATGCCGAACGCCTCTTTCAAGCGGCGCGAGAGCCGAAACAACTCTGGTGGGCAGAAGGCTGCGAGCATGTTCAGGCGCGCTACGAACGCCCCGACGAGTTTTACAACCTGCTGGTGAACTTCATGCTCAAAGCAGTGAACGCGGAGACAGTAGGGAAGTAAGTATTCCGTCCCCACTCCCTTTCAGGTACAATCCCCGTGCGAGGCGCAGCATGCCGTTCCAGACCATCATCGAGCCGTTCAAAATCAAGGCGGTGGAGCCAATCCGCCTCACCACGCAGGCGGAGCGCGAAACGATTTTAGAACGCGCCCACCACAACCTGTTTCTGGTGCGTTCAGACGAGGTGATTATCGACCTGCTCACCGATTCGGGCACGGCGGCGATGAGCAGCGAGCAGTGGGCGGGCGTGATGCGCGGCGACGAATCGTACGCTGGCAGCCGCAGCTACTACCTCTTTGAGGAGACCGTGCGCGACATCTTCGGCTTCGAATATGTTATCCCCGTGCATCAGGGGCGCGCGGCGGAGCGGATTCTGTTCGCGCTCTTGTGTAAGCCCGGCAGCGTGATTCCCAACAACACGCACTTCGACACCACCCGCGCGAACATCGAGTATCGTGGCGGACGCGCCGTCGACCTGCCATGCCCCGAACTGCGCGACACCGCCGCCCCCTACCCCTTCAAAGGCAACATGGATGTCGCCGCGCTGGAGCAACTCATCGAGGAGGTCGGCAAAGAGAACATTCCGCTTGTGATGATGACCGTGACGAACAACTCAGGCGGCGGGCAACCCGTTTCGATGGCAAACATTCGCGCCGTGAGCGAAGTGTGCCGCCGTCACGATATCCCCTTCTATATCGACGCCTGTCGCTTCGCCGAGAACGCCTACTTCATCAAGCTGCGCGAGCCGGGCTACGCCGACAAGACGCCGCTGGAAATCGCCCGCGAGATGTTCTCTTACGCCGACGGTTGCACGATGTCCGCCAAAAAAGACGGTCTGGCGAACATCGGCGGTTTCTTGTGTACGAACGACGAGAAACTTGCTCAACAAGAGAAGGAACTGCTCATCCTCACTGAGGGCTTCCCCACCTATGGCGGTTTGGCAGGGCGCGACTTAGAGGCGATAGCCATCGGACTGCGCGAAGTGCTGGATGAACACTATCTGCAGTATCGCCTCGCCTCTACGCGCTACTTAGGGGAACATATCGCGCGAGAGGGCGTGCCGATAGTGCAACCTCCCGGTGGACACGCGATTTACATCGATGCAGGACGCATGCTGCCCCACATCCCGCCGTTGCAGTATCCCGGTCAGTCGCTGGCGGTGGAGCTGTATCGGCTGGGCGGCGTACGCAGCTGCGAAATCGGCTCGGTGATGTTCGCCGGGCGCGACCCCGACACAGGCGCGGAGATCCCCGCCCCACGTGAGCTGGTGCGCCTTGCTATTCCCCGCCGCGTCTACACGCAGAGCCACGTCGATTATGTGGTGGAGGTAATCCTGGAAGCCCACCGCCGCCGCGAGCAGCTACGGGGCTATCGCATCACCTGGCAGACACCGTTTTTGCGCCACTTCAGCTGCCACTTTGAGCCGCTCTGAGGCTACTCCTTCCGCCTTACGCTGCCCCCTTCCTTCGGGCTGGCGTCGATCTCGTTCGTGAAGGTCGTGCGCCCCACGCGCCGCTCCTTGTAAAACTTGCCAATCACTACGACCTTGTCATCCTCGCTAATCGAGAGATGCCCGTAGGAGAAGACCGTAATTTGCTTGCTCTCGCTGTCGAGCTTGAAGGTCGTGTAGGCGTTGCCCGAGCGCGAGGTTTTCTTTTTCAGGTCGTCCACCTCGCCCTCTACCTCCACCAGTTTGCGGTGGAACTTGTCTGGCTCTTTCAGAAGCGCGGCGACGGTGGTCTTAATCGGCGACGGCTTCGGTTTCTGCTGCGCAATCAATCCGCTCCAGACCAGCGCACACGCAGCGATAAGAAGAAATGCTCGCATCGTTGAACCTCCTCTTGGGGATTTCACCATCTGTGAGGCAACTCCTGCTTTTTTTTCACGCCAATCGACCGGCGTTCCCGGGGTTCTTCAGGAAAAGTTCGAAAAATGATGTATAATAGGCTTATGCACTCTCCGCAGGCGTTCTGACTGGCGGTATGGAGAGTAGCAAAGGAGGCTAACATGCGGTGCATCTTGAGCAGTACTTTAGTGTGTGCTTTGGCGCTGAGTTCGATTGGCTCTGCGCAGAAAGGGCAGGCAGAAAAGCCCGACCCCGACGCGAAACCAGTTATTTCCAAGACTCAGAACTGGCGCATCGTCCCCGTAAGTGTTGGGCGACGAGACCCGAGCCAGTATGTCCCGTACAGCGATTTCTTCCCCGCCTCTGGTTCTGTTGCTGTGAACGTGGCAGGCACGCCCAGTTACGACAGCGCGGGGGCTTCGTGTAATGTGCGCCTGACGATTAGCGTACCTTCGGGCAAAGACGCGATGAGCGGCATCGGCTGGGATGTCACGCTGACCGCAACAGCTCCGAGCTGGCTGAGTGAAATCGCCGTGCTGATAACGAATGTGAACGGCGAGGGTTATGTACTGCGTCCGGGCGCCAGCGACACCTTCGGCGGCACAGGCAGCTACACCAGCGGCGGCGTGAACGACCTTTGCACAGTCTACAACTTGCCCCCCCTCGCGCTGCCTGACGGCAACCTGTACCTGGAGTTCTTCGAAACTTACGACGACTTTTCTGATTGCGTCCAGGACGGCAACTGGGACAGCGGCACACTGACCTTCGCATTCGCTGCGACTCCACCGTTTACAGGCTACAACGAGCAAGGCGACGCGGGCGATTTGCCTGAAACCGCGCAAGCCACTCCCAGCGGTGCGCTTACGGGTATTCGCGGAACCGTTACCCCGAGCGACGCTGATATGTACGCCATCTATATCTCCAACCCGTCGACCTTCAGCGCGTCCACTCGGTGCAACGCCCTGTTCGACACACAGCTGTCCCTATTCGATGCGAACGGTCGGGGCGTCAGCTTCAACGACGACTCGCCGTTAGGCGGGTTGGCGTCATCTCTGGACGGAAGCTGTATTCCTGGACCGGGGCTGTACTATCTGGTCGTGACGGCGTTCGACAGGGATCCGGCTGGCTGCAACGGCGGCGAAATCTGGGCGGATACCCCTTACGGCGTGATTCGCTGCCCCGATGGCTCCGAGCCGACCTCCCGAATCAGCGGCTGGACAGGTTCGCACGGCGTTAGCGCGACCTACATCGTGGAGCTGACCGGCGCAACGGGCGCGAATCCAGGCGATCCCGCTGACTGTCCGCCATTTCAAGGCTGGGACGAGTTCGCCAATGGCGGCGGCGATGCGGGCGACCTGCCCGAAACCTCGCAAAGCACGGGCAACGCATCCATCCCCGTGATCCGCGGGCAAATGGACGCAAGCGATGTGGACATGTACGCCATCTACATCGAGAACCCATCGACCTTCTCCGCCTCGACCATTGGCGGCGCAACCTGGGATACGCAGCTCTGGCTGTTCGATGCGAACGGCAAAGGCGTCGTGGCGAACGACGACTCGGCGGGGTTGCAATCGCGCATCGATAACACAGCGGGCTGTATCACGCAACCCGGCGTGTACTACCTCGCGATTTCGCGCTTCGCGCGCAACGCGGCGGGCTGTGAAGGCGGCGGTATCTGGGCAGGGCGCACGAACAACTGTCCCAACGGCGCAGAGCCGAACTCGCGCGTTGCGAGCTGGTTCAACAGCACCGCGTCCGCAGGCGAATATCGCATCTTTCTGACAGGTGTGCGAGGCGCGACGCGCGGCGACCCCGCCGACTGTCCGCCCCCGGGGCAGGATCAATGGGATGAACTCGCGAATGGCGGCGGCGACGCGGGCGACCTGCCGAATAACGCCCAAGCCGTGTACGCTTCTGACCGCACGCCGTGCCAGTCTCCCGTAACGCGCATCACGGGCAGCCGCGCCGCAACCGACGACGCTGATATGTATGCCATCTGCATCACTGACCCGGCGAGCTTCGTCGCCTCCAGCGCCGGTTCGGGTTTCGACACCCAGCTCTGGCTGTTCCGCTGCGACGGCACGGGAGTCGTGCATAACGACGACTTCGGTGGGCTGCAATCGCGAATCGACAACACCACTAACTGTCTCAATGGGTTGCAGGCAGGAACCTACCTGCTGGCGATTACGGGCTATGACCAGGACGCTGTAGATAGCAACGGCAACCCCCTCTGGAACGACACGCCGTTCAGCGCAATTCGCTGTCCTGACGGTTCGGGCGCGGCGAACCCGATGGTCGGCTGGAGCGGTACAGGCGGTTCCGGTGCGTATCGCATCACTCTAACAGGCGCGTACTTCGTGAGCCAGAACGGCTGCGGTCCCAGCTGTCAAGGCGATGCGAACCGCGACGGGCGCGTGGACGACGCTGACCTGCTGATTGTGTTGTTCCAGTTCGGTCAGTCGGGCTTCGGACTGCAGGGCGATGTGGACAACAACGGCACGGTCGACGACGCGGAC
>JAOAES010000094.1 GCA_026416655.1 Fimbriimonadales bacterium | reverse complement strand
CTTGCATCGTCCACTCGTTGCCGATAACGACGGGGATGGCGTTTACGCCCGCCTGACTGAGCAGTTGGGCGCGTCGCTTGGCGCGCAACACATCCAGCCGGTCAATCTTGAGCGAGATTTCCGCGACGACGACATGCCCATCTTTCCACCAGATGAGGTCCGCAGCGTAGATATCCTCTTCTTCGGCGCTGGATGGAATCCCGCCGAACACTTTGCGCAGCCACCGTCGCAGTCGGCGTTGCACACGAGGGCTATCGGGCGAGCCGCCCCCGCCGCCGTTGAAGATGGACGGCGCGCGGCGTACCGTGCGCTTCTCGTAGGCTTCGCCCTCGAACCGCCCTGCCAGACCGCTGAACTCCTGTCGCAGGGCGCGAGCCTCTTCCTCTAAATGCATCAGTATCGTGGTGTGGTGCTGCAGGATGGCTTCGTGGCGTTGCTGGGTTTCAATCAGCATCGCCAACTGCTGCGTATGCTCCTGCAGAATGCGCGAATGTTCCTGCAGGATGGCTTCGTGGCGTTGCTGGGTTTCAATCAGCATCGCCAACTGCTGCGTATGCTCCTGCAGAATGCGTGAATGCTCCTGCAAAATCGCCTCGTGGCGTTGCTGGGTTTCAATCAGCATCGCCAACTGCTGCGTATGCTCCTGCAGAATGCGCGAATGCTCCTGCAAAATCGCCTCGTGGCGTTGCTGGGTTTCAATCAGCATCGCCAACTGCTGCGTGTGCTCCTGCAGAATGCGCGAATGCTCCTGCAAAATCGCCTCGTGGCGTTGCTGGGTTTCAATCAGCATCGCCAACTGCTGCGTATGCTCCTGCAAGATGCGTGAATGCTCCTGCAGGAGCTGCGTATGCTCCTGCAAGATGCGCGAATGCTCTTGCAAAATCGCTTCATGGCGTTGCTGGGTTTCAATTAGCATCGCCAACTGCCGCGTATGCTCCTGCAAGATGGCTTCGTGGCGTTGCTGTCCCTCCGCTAACTGGCGCAGGATAGTCGGGATGTCTTCCCACTCTTCCCCCAGCACGGCGCGACGGATCTCTTTCCGCTTCTCAGGGTCGCGCAACGCGCGCTGAATCGCCTCAGCGTCCACCAGTCTGTCTTGCAGCGCACGCTTCAGCTCGGGGTCGGTCTCTACCAGACGGATTAACTCCTCAGCGGTAATCGGCACGACAAAGAAATTGTACCTTATCCGTACAACGCCCCATACGCCGCGCACGCCCGGTAGTCTGCGCTTTCGGGGTCTGCCGTGCCGAACATGCCCCACTGGTGCGGTCGGAACACGCGAATGGGATCCACATTATGCATCGCGACAGGGATGCGCAGCATCGAGCAGAGCGTGATCAGCGCGTCGCCGATATGCCCTGCGCTCAGCACGCAGTGGTTCGCGCCCCAGTGCGCCATCACGGTGTAGACATCCCGAAACGCGCCGTACCCTGTCGTGCGCGGCACAAACCATGTAGTAGGCCAGGTGGGATTGGTACGCTCATCCAGTGCCGAGTGAACCGATTCAGGCAGCTCAATCGTGTAGCCCTCGGCGATCTGCATCACGGGGCCCAAGCCGTCCACGAGGTTTAGGCGGAACATCGTGGCGGGCATGCCCCCGCGCGTGCGGAAGCGTGTACTCCAGCCCCCGCCGCGGGAATATTCCAGCATTCCGCAGTGCCATGTGGTCGCTTGCAGGCAGCGCGTCGCCTCGTCGGGCGACACCTCCCACCACGCCTTCATCGTGGGGGTACCGTCAGGGGCGGTCTGCTCGCCTGTGCCGTCCAGCGCGGCAGGACCCGAATTAATCAAGTGCAGGAATCCGCCCTCCGCCATCCCCGTCGGCGTCCAGCCCGCCACGCGCCGCACCGCGTCGGGAGACCAGTAGGTGCGCACATCGGCGAAAATCTGCGCCGCGCCCGTCAGCAGATGCCCAAACAGCATACACACGCCGTTCAGATAGTCGTTCTCGGTGGCTAAGATGTAGGGCTGGCGGATTCCGTTCCAGTCGAAGCTGGAGCAGAGGATGGCTTCCATGAAGTCGCCGTTGGGCAGGTGGTCTGTCCACTGGCGTTGCCCCTGAAAGCCGCCTGCAATCGCGTTGTAGCCCTGCGCCTCCTCCTCGTAGCCCAGCTCGGCGAGCTTGGGGTTGCCCACCATCAGGTCGCGAGCAATGAGCGCCATCTGGATGCTCTGTCGCCATGTGCGCTCCTTCTGCTCAGGCGAAAGTTGCTTATCGGGCGGGTTGTAGTCCTTGCCCTCCTTGCAGTAGATTTTCACCCACTGAGAGGCGCGTTCGAACTCGTCGGGGTCGTAAATCCCGCGTTCTATGCGGCGCACAAACTCCACCATATCGATCGTCATCGTGCGCATGCCCAGGTACTGCTGCAGGAAGTTCTGATCCACCAGCGAGCCGACGATGCCCATCGACACATTCCCCATCGAGGCGTAGGTTTTGCCCTGCATCGTGGCGACGGCGATTCCGCAGCGCACGAACTGCAGGATACGCTCGGCGACATCGGGGGGTATGCTGAAGTCGTCGGCGTCTTGCACATCGCGTCCGTAAATGCTGAAGGCGGGCAATTTTTTATTCGCATGCGCTGCCATCGCCGCCGCCAGAAACACTGCGCCCGGTCGCTCCGTGCCATTGAAGCCCCAAATGGCTTTGGGGCGCGTGGGGTGTGTGTCCATCACTTCGTAGCCGTAGCACCAGCTGCGGGCAACCGTGAGGCTCACGCCGACGCCCTCGCGCTCGAACTTCGCCTCACACGCTGCGGCTTCGGCAATCCCGCCGATGCAGGTGTCGGCAATCACGCACTCGACGGGCAGTCCGCAGGCGTGGCGCAGGTGCTCGGTAATCAGCTGAGCCGCCCCCTGCGCCATCTGCATCGTGGCGGCTTCCATACTCTCGCGCACGCCCTGCCTGCGTCCGTCAATCACGGGGCGAATGCCCACCTTCGGCAGTACGCCCTGCAAGCGGTTCACGGGCGGATTCACGGCAAAACCGTTCGGCATCGTCGCACACCTCTGATGGTTAATTCACGGGCAGGAGCGCGTTTCCTGCAGGAGCGGGCTTGCAAGAATCGCGCTTCCCTACCTGCATGGTACAATTCCCGCCATGCACGAGCCGAGCCATCATATCTTAGAAGAAGAGAGCCAGTTAGTCCAGATCCGCCTGCAGAAACTGCAACAGTTGCGCGCCATGGGCTTAGACCCCTTCGCCCACGAGCGCTACGAGGTGACTCACGCCCTGCAAACCATTCATGAAGAGTACGAGCAGCTTGAAGGCAAGACGGTCTCTGTCGCGGGGCGCATCGTGGCGATTCGCAAAATGGGCAAAGCGACCTTCGCGCACCTGATGGATAGCACAGGCAAACTGCAAATCTACCTCAAAGCCGATGAACAGGGCGACAAGTACGACCTAATCGACCTGTGGGATTTGGGCGATTATCTCGGCGTGCAGGGCTTCGTGTTCAAGACGCGCACGGGCGAGGTCACGGTGCATGTGCAGACCTTTACGATGTTAGCCAAAGCGATTCGCCCCGTGCCGTTCCCCAAAGAGAAGGGCGAACAGCGTTGGTACGAGCTGCACGATGTGGAGCAACGCTACCGGCAACGCTACTTAGACCTGCTGGTGAATCCCGACTCGCGCCAGCGACTGATTTCCCGTTGCCGCATGATACGCGAGATTAGGCGATTTTTGGACGAGCGGGGCTTTTTAGAGGTGGAGACGCCCGTGCTGCAGCCGATGGCGGGCGGCGCGGCGGCAAGACCGTTTATCACTCACCATAACGCGCTGGACAGAGAGTTCCAGCTACGCATCGCGCTGGAGCTGCACCTGAAGCGACTGCTTATCGGGGGGATAGACCGCGTGTACGAAATCGGGCGCGTGTTCCGCAACGAAGGCATCTCCACTCGCCACAACCCCGAATTCACCATGCTCGAACTGTACCAGGCGTATGCGAACCTGGAAGACATCATGAGCCTGGTGGAGGCGTTGTTCCGCTATGTCGCCGAGCGTGTGTTCGGAACCACGGTGTTCGAGATGCACGGCGTGCAGGTGGATTTTAGTCAGCCGTGGCAGCGCATCCGCCTGATGGACGCGATTCGGGAGCATACGGGGCTGACCGAAGCCGATTTCGAAACGCTGGAGAGCGCAATCCGCGCCGCCGAGAAGGTCGGTATCTACGTGGAGCGCAAGGACACCATTGGGGGGATTATCGAGAAAGTGCTGGAGAAGTGCGTGGCGGAGCATCTGCAGCAGCCGACTTTTGTGTACGGTTTCCCCATCGACACTTCTCCCTTAGCGAAGCGCGAGCCTGATAATCCGCGCTTCACCCGCCGCTTTGAGGGCTACATCTTCGGCAAGGAGGTCGCCAACGCCTTTTCGGAGCTGAACGATCCGCTGGAGCAGCGCGCCCGTTTTGAGCAACAGTATGCCCTGCGTCAGGCAGGCGACGAGGAGGCGCATCCGTTCGATGAGGACTTCCTGCACGCGATGGAGTACGGCATGCCCCCCGCAGGCGGCTTGGGCATTGGCATCGACCGGATGGCGATGCTGCTGACAGGCACGGACTCCATTCGCGAGGTGATTTTCTTCCCGCAGATGCGGGAGGGGTAGCGCATGTACGCCGCGACTCTGAGCGTGGTTGCGGACTGGCTTCGCGGGCTGGAGTTGCCCTTCACGCTGATTCAGCCGCGCAGCGCGGACGCGCACGAAACGTCCCTCACGGTGCGCATGGTACAACAAGCGTTGCGGGCGCGGCGCGTAATCGCCATAGGCGGCGGGCTGGAAGGGTACCTGCCTACGCTCCAGCGCGCACTGCAGGGGCGCACGCCCGTTAGCGAACTGATAGAACACTTGCAGCCGCCGCCCGATAACCTGCATATCTGGCTGGATGTGCGCTACGCGCGTCAAAGTTGCGCACAGATCCTGCACTGGGCAACTGCTGATGGGCTGGCGGGCGTGAACCAGCGTCAGGCGTGGGTGCGAATGCAACTCCAACTGCGCCAAATAGAAGCCCGTATTCGCGAGGCGGGTGCGGTGCTTCAAGGCAAAGTTTACCTCGCCGTTCATGACGCCTACCTGCCGCTCACACGGCGGCTTGGGATGCGCTCAGTGGGGAGCCTCCAGCCCGACCACGAGCGTCCCCCCAGCCTGCAACGCCTGCGGGATGCCGTCGAACAGGGCAGGCGCGAGGGCGTCGCGATGGTGCTGGCAAGCGAACCCTCCGACATCGGCGCAACCGTCGCCCAGATTCTGCGCGTCCCGCTCGTGATTGCCGATACACTGGAATCGCCCGACCCAGAGCATGACTACTTCGCGCGATTCCTGGGATTGCTGCGCGCGCTGGAACAGGCAGTGCGCAGGGCGTGAACCTTTATCGGTTCGGTCGCCACTTCACATGTCCGTCCGCATAGATGACCACGCGCCCGTTGGACAACTGCAGGTAGCCCACCTCCGTCTCGGCGGGGTTCTCGATATTCGCGAGGCTCTGCCCGTTCATCCGGTAGTGGAACGCGAACGCGCCGTCCACTTCGAACACTTCGCGCTCCCGCAAATAGGGCAGCAGCACCTCCGCCACACCCTCGTTGCCGAAGTTGGGCGGGAACAGTTCATCGTAGTCCTGCACATACATGAGCATCGCGAGGGCAATCTGCTTGCCTTGCGAGATATACTTTGCGACTTTCGCCTCCTCCTCCATCTGGCGCAGCTCGTCGCGCGAGAGGACAATCAGTGAACGGTAGAACGCCGCGCCG
>JAOAES010000221.1 GCA_026416655.1 Fimbriimonadales bacterium | reverse complement strand
CTCGTGGCTTGGGCAAGGCTGTCCAAGCCACAGGGCGTAGATAGTCATTTCCGTGCCTCGTGGCTTGGGCAAGGCTGTCCAAGCCACAGGGCGTAGATAGTCTTGTCCAAGCGCGATCAGACTGTTTGTGGCTTGGACAAGACTGTCCAAGCCACAGCCGCTTTGACTGAGTGGATTAAGCAGTATGCCCGCGCGTTAGGGTTTGACTTGGTGGGGATCGCGCCTGTGCAATCGCCGCCGCATGCCGATTCGTTTCTGCTCTGGCTGGCGCAGGGTTACGCGGGCACGATGGAGTACATGGAGCGCACTGCCCATTTGCGTATCAACCCGGTGGAGCTCCTGCCCGAAGCCCGTAGCGCGGTGGTGGTGGGGTTAAATTATGCGCCTGCCGACCTGCCCGAAACCGACTACCGAATCGCCCGCTACGCGCTCGGCGACGATTATCATACCGTGATTCGTGAAAAGCTGGAGACACTGCTTGGCGCGATTCAGGCGGTGGAGCCAGCGGCGCAAGGGCGCGTTTGCGTCGATTCTGCGCCGGTGCTGGAGCGTGATCTCGCGATGCTGGCAGGGCTGGGCTGGTACGGTAAGAACACCTGCCTCATCAACACGCCGCGTGGCTCCTACTTCTTTCTCGGTGTGTTATTGCTGACGCTGGAACTGGAGTACGACTCGCCGGCGCACGGGGGCTGTGGAACCTGTCGCCTCTGTCTGGACGCTTGCCCGACCGGCGCGTTGGTGGAACCGTATCAACTGGACGCCCGCAAGTGCATCAGCTACCTCACCATCGAGCTGCGGGATGCGATTCCGCAGGAATATCGCGAGGCGGTAGGCGAGTGGCTATTCGGGTGCGACGTCTGTCAGGAGGTGTGTCCGTTCAACCGCCCGCGTGCCCATCAGCCGTTGCGAGCGCAGCCGACGCGGGAGCCGCGTCTGCAGCCGCGCTCGCTACCAAAACTCGCTGAAATCCTGCAAATGAACGAGGCGGAGTTCGCGGAGCGGTTCCGTGGCAGTGCTGTCAAGCGTACCAAATGGCGGGGCTTGGTGCGCAACGCGCTGATTGTAGCAGGCAACAAACGCGACCCTGCCCTGCGCCCACTGATTGAGCAATATCGGCGCCATGAAGACCCGGTTCTACGCGACGCGGCTGAATGGGCAATCCGTCAGATAGAGAGTTGCGACACGGATGTCTGAGTTGAGAGCGGTATAATCCTCTTTGTGCAGCGTCCTCTCACGCTACGGGCACTCGTACTTTTCGCGGCGCTGTTTGCGCTGGCATTTCCACTCAGTGGTTGGCTGAAGGGCGAGCCTGTCTTCGCGCCGCTGAAGCTACTTTATCATTTTGAGCCTTGGCAAAGCCTGCCCCATGCGTTTGAGACGCCCCCGTGGGATGTGCTTATCTGGGATGGCGTAGCGCAGTTTTATATCTGGCGGGATTTGGCGCGGTCGCTCTGGCTTAGTGGGGAGTTGCCTTTATGGAACCCTTACGCCCTGTGCGGCGCGCCCCTGCTGGCGAACAG
>JAOAES010000051.1 GCA_026416655.1 Fimbriimonadales bacterium | reverse complement strand
TGTGGCACGGGCGTCTCGCCCGTGTAGATTAATCTTGAACGAGACGCCCAAGCCACGCGGCAAAGCGTGGCTCACTCACCTGCCACAGGCGGCAAGCCGCTGCCGCCGGGAGCGCCGGGCATCTGCCCACCAGGCGCGCTGGGTACACCGGGCGCAGGCTTAGGCGCGCTTTCGCCGTAGGTTTGCACCCCGCCCGTCCACGCCCGATACAGGAAGAAGCCCGCCAGCAGCACAATCGCTGCAATCACGCCCCAGACGACATAAGGAGGGAGCTCGGTACGCATCGCCGTCTCCTACTGTCCGTAGTCGTAAGTGCTGGCGCACTCGGTGCCTGTAGCGAACTCGCGATCGCCCAGCAGCACAGGGTAGTAGTGCGAGAAGTTCGCACCGCGCCACTCGAAGTAGGGTGCGCCGCGCTGCGAGCGTCGCGCCCACTTCGCGTGCCCGTCCGCATAGGCGAACACCAAGCCCTCCTGGTGGCGCACTATCCCCTGTACCCATGACCATTCGCGGTCATACGGCACATATTTCATGAAGGCGTTCGGGTTTGCTGGACCGCGCAGACAGGTGTATTCGCTGTAGATGTAGTTGTTGTCCATCACGACAGCGATTTCGGCAGGGCGTTGTAGGCTCGCCAGTGCCACAGGGCGATTCACATTGATAAGAATCTGGTTCAGCCCGTACTCTACTTTGGGCACAATCCACTGGCGCGGGTCGGCGGGGCGTCCCTGTCCGCAGTTCCACAGAGCGTACGAGGCGTAGTACCATTCGCCTTCGTAGCTGGGGCAGTCGAACAGCCCTGCGTTTTTGACATACGGATACACTAGCGTCGCCCAGTGCTGGCGCGGCTGCGTCGCCACATGCTGGAAGTAGCCCGTCTCGTTGGTGGGGCAGCCGCCGGGCCACGGCTGGGTGAAGAACATCTCGTCGTAGTCGCCGTAATACATCGTGATGGCGAGTCCGATTTGCTTCATATTGCTCAGACAGGTCGTCTTGCGTGCGCTCGCACGCGCCTGCGCGAACACAGGGAACAGTATCGCCGCCAAGATGGCGATAATTGCGATAACGACCAGCAGCTCAATCAGCGTAAAGCCCTTGCGTTGCATTATGGTGATTCACCTCCTCGCGCTCGTTCGAGAAATGGGAGATTCCTCGCTTCGCTCGGAATGACAGGGGCTGAGGGAAGGCGTTGTCATTCCGAGCCGAGGGCGAGGAATCTCATAAGTTAGCACCCGCTCCCGAAGTTGAACAGCACAGTGAGCAGGTCTGCGTTGTTTACAGAGCAGTCGGTATTAAGGTCTGCTGGCAAGTTCTCACCTGTGCTACCGAAAGCGAACAACACCTGCAGTAGGTCAGCGTTGTTCACTACGCAGTCGCCGTTCACATCGCCTGGGACTCTGCCTGCAAGGCGGATGTTCTCCAAGCGGATGTAGGAAAAGGCAACCGCAGGCTGCGGATCGCTAGCAAAGCCAACGACGTTGTAGAGAGCAATTCGCCCACCGTTTTGCGCCACCTCGCTTAGCACCTGCGGGCGCACAAACGGCGAGGGCCACACATCCACGAAGTCTGTCCAGCCCTGCAGTTGCACGCGTACCTTGATAAGTGGCTCGTTGTTCTGGTTCACACCGCCATCTTCGAGGCGCAGCCTAAGCGTAAAGCTTGGCTCGCCGTCGCCCCAGAAGCCCGCCGACGCACCACCATACTGGTGGTTGCAGTTCACCTCATGTGCCGTACTAATCCAGAACCTGTGGAAGGGATTATTCTCGTTTCGTGGCATCACGATAAGCATTGCCTGGTAATAGTTGTCCATGTCGCGCATAACCATCAGCCCTGCCTGCGAGAAGATGTTCGGGGGCGGAGTGTTGCCCCGCAGGTTGAGCGTGACTTCAGTCTCAATCGCCCAGCCGGGATCGAAGCCTAACACAGGCAGGTTCGGAAAGTTCGCTGCGAAGTTGTACTGGTCATAGGTCGAGTTCCACGGGTGCATCACGATCACGAGTTTGCCGTCTTCAAAGCGGTATGGATAGTCGGCGGTGTGTTCGGTATTCACATAGTCGCAGTCGCTGCTGGGATTGGGTATTACCACAGCCCACGACCAAGGCAAGTTGGGGTTAAATCCGCCGTTGAACTCATCCACATACACGGTCTGCGCGAAAGCGTTTACGCAGAGCGTC
>JAOAES010000353.1 GCA_026416655.1 Fimbriimonadales bacterium | reverse complement strand
CTATAGCTGTTTCAAGTGAAGCGGCTCCACAAGCTGGATTGCCTTGTGCATTTGCAACATTAGATTGAAGCGCATTCCCTCGAGTGTCAAATAAACAAGGTCACCAATACGCGCCAGCAAGCCTAACTCGGCAGCGTACTCGATGTACATGCGAACGGAGTTGTATCGAGTACTCTGCGCATTCCACCTTAGCTTGTTGCCGGTCGAGAGTGTAAAATATTCACTTAGGTCAGACAAAGATACAGGGTAGCCGTTTCGTGAGAGAATCGCTACATTTTCTACCACCGTGAGTATCCCCAGAGGGACACCATCTGCAAAAGGATTTTTGAGAATATATTGGCGTAGCCTCGCCGATTGTTCTTCGGAAATGGACATGCTATTATAATCTGCATATCTCGAGTAATCTGCACCTTTGGATGTAAGACAAAACTTGTTGCCGTCCCTTTCTACAATCCCGAGTTGAATTAGAGGAGTTAGATAACATTTTACGGTTCTATCGGAAAGTTTTGTAGATTGACAAAGCCTTGATGCTGTCATCGCGCCTTTGTCTCGGAGAACACAAACAATTCTGTTCGTCAGCCCCAAACGCCGAACACCGTGGTTCCGTGTAGAGACACTGAACGTGGCGCTCTTACTGCTGAATTCGGCAAAAAATCTCTCCAATACCCTACTGACACTATACTCTACTAGATTTATCTTCGACGAATTCAAGCTTGATTTTATTTTTTCGGGAATTTCAGGCGCTAGCAGGTATGCTTGAACGCTTCCTTCAGGCAGTGTCCCTCGGTTTTGGAGCAGGGATACTTGCTCCGAATAGCTTGCCACCTGTTCTATGAACTGTTGGCGTGCTGGCTCAACCTTCAATTCGACTAAGTGAAGTTGTCCTCCTGCCAAGCAAAGCAAATCCAGACGCTCACCGTTGGGCAGCTCCATCTGCCTCGCCAACACGCGCAGTGGCATCGGCGCACCCAGCAACTCCGCCAACAGGTCGGTATAAGTGGCTAAGATATCTTCAATCTGGCGTTCGCTAACGACGATTTCATCTCGCGTTGTCCTCATCGTCCACCTTCTTCACCGCATGCCCGCCGAAGGCTTTACGCAGTTGCGCCAGGAAGCGGTACTGGAAGCCGTGCGCATCCTGGCTGCGGAAGCGTTCGTGCAAGGCGAGCGTAATCAGCGGCGCGGGGCTGCCCAAATCGATCGCCTCGTGCGCCGTCCAGCGTCCCTCGCCCGAATCGGCGACGTAGGGCGCAACCTCCGCCATTTCGGAATCCTCTTTCAGGAACCCTGCGATGAGGTCCAGCAGCCAGCTGCGGATGACTGTGCCATAACGCCACGCCTCCGCCACCGCCGCGATGTCTATCTGGAATTCCTGCTTGCGGCGTAGCAGTTCGAACCCCTCCGCGTACGCCTGCATAATCGCGTACTCGATGCCGTTGTGGATCATCTTGGCGTAGTGCCCTGCGCCGACGGGACCCGCATGCACCCAGCCTTTGTCGGGCGCGGGCGCAAGATCGCGCAGAATCGGCTCGATGTGCGCCACCCCCCCAGTGTCGCCGCCCGCCATCAGCCCGTAGCCGTTCTCCAGCCCCCATACGCCGCCCGACACGCCCACATCGGCGAAGCGAATCCCACGCCCCGCCAGCCGCTCGGCGTAGCGGATGGAGTCTTTGTAGAAGCTGTTCGCGCCGTTCACTACAATATCGCCTGCCTGTAGCAGCGGCGCGAACTGAAAAATGGCGGACTCTGTCGGTTCCCCAGCAGGATACATAAACCAGACCACGCGGGGCGGCGTCAGTGCGCTGACGACCTCTTCAGGAGTGTATGCGGGGATAATCCCATAGGGCACGTACTCGTCCACTGTCGCTTTCGTGCGCGAATAGCCCACGACCCGATGCCCACGCTCCACAAGGCGGCGCGCCATATTCCCGCCCATGCGCCCTAACCCAACAATGGCCAGTTCCATCAGCTGTGAGTATACCCGCGCCTGTCCAACAGGATTCACGCCTTCAGGGGAGAAATTCCCCACCATGCGACGAATGCAGATTCTGATACTGGTCTCACTGGCGACGCTGCTGACGACCGGCTGGGCGCAGAACAAGCCGCTGGACGACTATTTCCAGCGTCCTGAACCCGCTTACCGCTGGGAGAAGCGCGACACAAAGCGTGTGGACGGCGTCACGATCTACACCCTCTTCATGATTTCGCAGACCTGGCAGGGCATCGAATGGGATCATTTCGTGCAGGTGTTTTACCCCGACAAGCCCCGCTTCCCGCGTTTTGCCGGGCTGTATAACACGGGCGGGCGTCCTGACGCCGAAGACGAGGCAATGGGCATTCACCTTGCCCGCGACACCGGCGCGCCGTTCGTGATTCTCTATGGCATTCCCAAACAGCCCCTCTACAACAACCTCTACGAAGACGCGCTGATTGTCTACACCTGGCAGAAGTTCATCGAGACGGGCGACCCCACATGGCCCCTGCACTTCCCGATGGCGAAAGCCGTGCTGAAGTGCATGGATACCGTGCAGGCGTTTCTGAAGGCGGAACGCAAACCCGTCGTGGAACGGTTTATGGTCACCGGCGCGTCGAAGCGCGGTTGGACAGCGTGGCTGGTGGGCGCAAGTCGCGACCCGCGCGTGGCAGGCATCGCGCCGATGGTCATCGATGTGCTGGACTTAGCCAAGCAGGTGCCCCACCATCTGGAGTTCTACAAAGGCAAGCCGAGCGAGCAAATCGGCGACTATGTGGCGGGCGGGATGTTGCAACTGCTCAACACGCCCATCGGAAAGCGACTCATCGAGCTGGAAGACCCCTACAGTTATCGCGACCGCTACACGATGCCCAAGCTCATCATCAACGGCACGAACGACCGCTACTGGGCGCAAGACGCGCTGAACCTCTACTGGGATGGGCTGCCAGAGCCGAAGTGGATCCTCTATGCGCCCAACAGCGGACACGGGCTGGATGACCGTACGCGCGTCTTCGCGACGCTGGCGGCGTTTATCCACTTCCTCGCGCGGGGGCGCAACTTCCCCACGATGCAGTGGACGCTCAACGAGACCCCGCAGGGACTGGAGATTCGGGTTTCGAGTCAGCCCGCGGCGCGCGAGGCGCGGATGTGGTTCGCCAGCACGTCCGATTATGACCTGCGCGAGTCGCGCTGGGGCAGCATGCCGATGACGCGCACACGCGACGGCTGGCAGGGGTTCCTCCGACGCCCCACGCGTGGCAGAGCGACCGCCTATGCCGAACTGGTGTTCGATATCGACGGGCGGCTGTTCACGCTCACCACGCAGCTAAAGGTG
>JAOAES010000346.1 GCA_026416655.1 Fimbriimonadales bacterium | reverse complement strand
GTTTCGGGCGTCCAGAGCAACACACGCAGACCACGCGGCAGCGGATGCTCAGGCAGTCGCTGAAGCGAGTGCATCGTCAGCGGAACCCCCGCGTTCACCAGCGCGACGCCCAGCGTCATCATATCTTCCACAGGTGCCACTTCAGGCGCGCCGCGCACCGCCGTTATCGAGTCGCTAAACAGCAGACCAATCCCTTCCACGCCTGCGTCTAAACTCGCGCTCGACTGTTGCGCGATTGCTTCGCAGGCGCGCGCCGCGCTCAAGATGACCGTCGCGTAGTCGGCGGGCACATTCCCGAAAATCCGCTCCGGCCAGGGCAGAATCTCGTAGCCCGTCGCTTCAGGAAACATTAGCGAGGCGACCAGCGTGCTGAAATAGAGTTGCTGATGTTCGGCAAGCGGGCGTGTGGGCACATCGGACAGCGGATCGCTCAGAAACCACAGCCGTTTGCCCGAACCTTGCATCAGCCCGGCGAGCGAGGCGTACTCCAGATAGGCGGTGGCGAACGGCTCTGCGCGATAGTCGCCGTCGGAGGGGATGGGCGTGCGCACCGTGTCCGACCAGACCTGCCCGATGACTTCTTCAACGGGGGAGTTCGCGCCGAAAATCAGCGCGTGGTGGGCGAGGCAGATGCGCCAGAGGGCATAGTTCAGCGGGCTATGCACAGCGACCATCCGTTTCGCGCTTGGCTTGCGGGCGCGCGCGGCGTTGAGAATCGTGTAGACCGCCTCGTGCATCAACTGCGCCTTGAATCGGTCGGCTCGCCAGCGGGCGGTGTGCGACTCGTCAGGGGGCGTCCACGGCGTGCCGAGCCGACTCGCGTAGAGTTGGCGAAACGCCTCCTCGTAGCCCGCGTCCGCCCAGTATTCCGGCTCTTCGGGGCAGAGAGCGTCCGCGCCTGCGTCCAGCGCCAGCAGGTACTGGCGAATCAGCGCCTCGATTCGTTCGGGCGTCGGCGTGAGGTAGAAACTGGTGTCGATACCTATCGGGGAGCCGTCTTTGCGTCGCTGTACCGCCTGCGGGTTCGCCTCGGCGTAGGGCGAATAGTCTCGGAAGCCGCCCATCACGAACACAGGGTAGCCCCGTGTTTTCCAGTTGGCGAGGCGCGTCGGGTCGAAGCTATGCAGAATCACGGCATCGGTCGCGAGGTCTAATCGGGGCGTGTAGTCTGCGCCTGTCTGATAGCCGCTGCGCGGGACGGCGGGGACAGTCGGACGCAGGGCATTCGCGGGCGCGCCCAGCAATCGCTCTACGCCGTCGCCAATCCCGTCGCGATCCTCGTCCCGGTCGGCAGCGACGACCTCCAGCGAATAGACGCGCACCTGCCTGCGTCGCGCCGCCTCGATAATCACCTGCAGGTTCTGCACTGGCGGGTTCGTGGGAACGCGCACTGTGAGGTTCAGCTGCTGGACGCCCTCTCCGCGCACCGAGCGTGCCAGCAGCCCGCCTGCCTGCGTACGTACGCGCACCTGTCCGTTGCCCGAGATTGTCAAGCGGATGCCGACCTCCATCCCGCTTAGCACGCGAAACGTATAGGTCGCGCTGCCGCCGCTGCCGATTAAGCGTGCATTGCCCTGAATGCGCGAGCGCGTGGATTGGGAAAGGACGCCTGCTTCACTGTCGGGACGAATGCGCCATTCTAAACGGGGAACCAGACTACCTACCTGCGCCAGCCTGCGTATCATCTCAGAGGCATATTGTACCGTAAGGGGAAGCCCCTGGGCTTGGAGCAGGGGCTTCCGAGTGGGAACGAACCCTTCCTTCGTTCAACACACCGTATTTTTGACAGGGACTGAAGAGTTCCTGCTAAATCTGAGAGCCTTAGGTACAATACCCCGTCGATGCGATACGGATGGGCGTTCGCCGCAGGGATGGCGATGATGTGGGCAACAACCTTTTCACAGGCGGAGTTTCGAGGGTTCTGGGTCGACGGGTTCAATCAGGGGTTCCATACGCCGGAACAGGTGGATACTTTGCTTCAGCGGGTGCGCGCTGCCAACCTGAACGCCGTGATTGTGCAGATGCGCAAGCGCGGCGACGCGCACTACGCTTCGCCGCTGGAGCCGTTCGCCATACAGCAGCAGGAAGGTTTCGACGCGCTGGCGTACCTGATTGAGAAGGCGCGCAGTGAGACCCCACGCATCGAGGTGCATGTGTGGGTAAACAGCCACCCCATCTGGCCCGGCAGCGGCTGGCCACCTGACCCCAAACACATCCTGAACCGCTACCCCGAAATTCAGACCGAAGACTACGACGGCAAGCGCGTGACCGAGGTGGGCTACGGCGGCGACTGGGGACATCCGCTCTATCACGAATGGTTCGCTAAAGTTGTGCTGGACATCGTGCGCCGCTACGACATCGACGGCATCCATTTTGACTACATCCGCTACACGGGCGAGCGGTGGGGCTATAACCCGGTGAGCATCGAGCGGTTCAACCGTCGCAACGGGCGCACCGGCAAGCCTGACCCGACCGACCCGCTCTGGAAACAGTGGCGGCGCGACCAGGTGACGGCGGTCGTGCGCAAAATCTATGCTCAGGCGACCACGCTGAAGCCAAAACTCAAGGTGAGCGCGGCGCTGATTACCTGGGGCGACGGACCGCAGAACACAGAGGACTGGGTGAACCGTTCCGCCTACCGCGCCGTGTTTCAGGACTGGCAGAGCTGGCTCAAAGAGGGCATTCTCGATATGGCAATCCCGATGGTCTACTACAACGAGGCGAACCCACGCTATGCGGAGTTCTACCGCCGCTGGGCGACCTTCCTGAAAGACCACCAGCACGGGCGCATCGGCGTCGTGGGGATTGGTAACTACCTCAACAGCATCGAGAACACTCTCCAGCAGGTCGAGTTCGCGCGTGCGCCCTCAGCGTCGGGCAACCGAGTGTACGGGGTGAACTTTTTCTCCTACGCCGCCACGACGGGCGTCGGCACGGAGGAGGGCGCGCGCCTCTATCAGGAGCCGTTCTACACCGCGTTGGGCGAATATTTCAAAGAGTGGGTTCCCACACCGCCGATGCCCTGGAAACAAACGCCCACCGCAGGGCATTTGATGGGGACGGTGCTGAACGCAAGCGACCTGACGCCTGTCGACGGCGCAACGGTAGAGGTCTATCAAGCCGGCTCGCTGGTGCGCACGCTGACCGCAGACGGGAACGGCTTTTTCGCTGCGGTACATCTGCCTGCGGGGGACTATTCGCTTATTGTCCGTGCGGAAGGGCTGCCCGCTCAACAGATACCGAGCGTCTGCATCGCGGCGGGAATGGGCGTCAACCTGCCTGTTCTGCTGGGCGAATCGAGGGGCATGCTGGTGCGCCGACTGGAGAGCCTCGCGAACCTGCCCGACGGAACCCCCGTGCAGCTGGTCGGCAAGGTGGTCATTCGGGACTGGCTCGCGCCCGAACCGCCGCTGATACTGCGCGACGCACTGAGCGACGCGACAGTTGAAGTAAAAGTATCGACCCCCACTTTGCCTTTATTGCAGGGCGATCGGGTGGCGGTCATGGGAACGGTGCGTACCCAGCCCGATGGGAAACGAGTCGTGGAAGACGCAACGGTGAAGTGGCTGGGCGTGATGTGAGAGATGCTGGCGGCACGCCAGCCTCACAAACACGCGCTACGTAGCGTCGATGTTTCCGCGGATGGCGCAACAGCGCGTGGAATCTCAGCCGACACAAAAGGAGTCCCGCTCATTTTATCGAAAATGAGTTATAATTCCACTGGAGGCGTGCGATGGAGCCGAAGAAACCGAGTCCGGAGCAGTTGCAACAGATGACGCGCCGCTACTTTTTCAAAGTGTGTGGCTACGGGATTGGCGCGCTTGCGCTGAACGCGCTGATGCAACAGAATTTATTCGCTTCCAACCGAACGAACCCGCTCGCGCCTAAGCAGCCCCATTTCAAGCCCCGTGCAAAACGAATCATCTTTCTGTTTATGGCGGGCGCGCCCTCACAGATTGATCTGTTTGACCCCAAGCCGACTTTGCAACGATACAACGGGCAACCCTGCCCCGAAAGTCTGTTGAAAGGGGAGCGGTTCGCCTTCATCAAGGGTACGCCCACGCTGCTCGGCTCGCCCTACAAGTTCCAGAAGCACGGGCAGTCGGGCATCGAGGTTTCCGAGTTGCTGCCGCACATCGCCAAGATTGCTGACGACCTCTGCGTCATCCGCTCGATGCAGACTGACCAGTTTAACCACGCCCCCGCGCAGATTTTTATGAACACGGGACACCAACTGCCCGGACGCCCCAGCATGGGAAGCTGGCTGACCTATGGCTTAGGCACGGAGAATCAGGACCTGCCCGGCTTCGTGGTGCTGATTTCAGGGGCGAACCGTCCCGATGGGGGGCACGCCTGCTGGAGTAGCGGGTTCCTGCCGACCGTGTATCAAGGCGTCGAGTTCCGCAAGCAGGGCGATCCGGTGCTGTACCTGTCCAATCCTGACGGCGTGGATCCCGAAGCCCGCCGCGCCGTCATTGAAGCCGCCAACGACCTGAATCGCCTCAAACAGGAGCAAATCGGTGACCCCGAAATCGAAACGCGCATCGCCAACTACGAGCTGGCGTATCGCATGCAGACCAGCGTGCCCGAACTGATGGACATCAGCAAGGAGCCAGAGCATATCCACCAGCTTTACGGTACAACGCCGGGCAAGCCCTCCTTTGCGAACAACTGCCTGCTGGCGCGGCGGCTGGTGGAGCGCGGCGTGCGGTTTGTGCAACTCTACCATCGCGGCTGGGACCATCACGGCTCGGGCGAAGGAGATAGCATCACCAAAGGCTTACCCCAGCTGTGTCGCGAAGTGGATCAGGCAAGCGCCGCGCTGGTGATCGACCTCAAGCAGCGTGGGCTACTGGAAGATACGCTGGTCATCTGGGGCGGGGAGTTCGGGCGTACCCCAATGAACGAAGGACGCGGCGGCTCCACCTACCTGGGACGCGACCACCACCCCCGCGCATTCACCATCTGGATGGCGGGCGGTGGAGTCAAGCCCGGAACCGTCTACGGCGCCACCGACGAACTCGGCTACACCATCACCGAGAACCCCGTGCATGTACATGACCTGCACGCCACGATTTTGCATCTGATGGGCATCGACCACACGCGCTTGACCTACTGGTATCAGGGGCGCAACTTCCGCCTGACCGATGTCTTCGGGCGCGTCGTCGAGGGGATTATCGGCTAATCGCTTGGGGGCAGGGAACCCTATCCCGCCTCGCCTTCCACTTCGCCGACCTTGAGTTGCAACTCGCTGCGCAGCTCAATACGCTCAATCTTGCCGTCGCGAATCCACACGATGCGGTCGGAGATGTCCAGCATCTTCAGGTCGTGCGTGGCGGAGATAATCGTCACGCCGCGCTCCTTGTTGAGCCGTTTGAGCAACTCGATAATCTCCTTGCC
>JAOAES010000338.1 GCA_026416655.1 Fimbriimonadales bacterium | reverse complement strand
GCTTAGACCCATGGGCGGAGACGACGGACATCAACCACCCGTACCACTGGTCTAAGGGACGCGCTGCGCCGCCATGCAGCCTGTTCCCGAACGCCGCGAACTGTGGCAACTGGGATGAGCAAATCGCCAAAACGCGCTATCAGGGCGGAACCGCCGCACTCTACGCCGACGGGCACGCCAAGCATGTGCGGTTCGCGCAAACCTATCGCGCGATTGACGACAACCAGTGGAGTATCAACTTGTAATTCGATCGGTGCTGTCGGCGTCCCATGTCGTTAGTAGGAGACGCCGACGCTCCGCAGAGTACGTTCGGAGCGTCGGCGTCCCGCCGAAGAACGATGTTGGTTCACGCCAGGTCCGCAAATACAGGCACGGAGTCGCGCTGCTCCCAGCGGAAGCTCGGATGCCCGAAGTGCCCGTTCTTGGCGGTTGGCGTATACTGAGGCTTTTGCAGATCCAGGAACTGAATAATCCCCCGCGGGCTGCGGTCGAACGATCCCTGAATGCGTTTCACAATCTTCGCGGGGTCAACCTTGTGCGTGCCAAAGGTCTCCAGCAGCAGCGATACGGGCTGCGCCACGCCGATAGCGTAGGAGACCTGAATCTCCACCTTGTCTGCCAGTCCCGCTGCCACGATGTTTTTCGCCAGATAGCGCGCCATATACGCGGCGGAGCGGTCGACTTTGGTGGGGTCTTTGCCCGAAAATGCGCCGCCCCCGTGTCGGCAGAAGCCGCCGTAGGTGTCGACGATGATTTTGCGTCCCGTGACTCCTGTATCTGCCTGCGGACCGCCGATAACGAACACGCCCGTCGGGTTCACATAGTAGTGCTTTGCGTGGATGTCGACTCGGTCCGCGAACCGCTCCAGCACCGGTTTGACGACATGCTCCAGCACGCGCTCGCGCACCTGCGCCTGGGTCAGTTCGGGGTCATGCTGCGCAGAAATGACGACGGTGTCAATCGCTTTGGGGACGCCGTTTTCATACAGCACGGTCACCTGCGATTTCCCGTCGGGGCGGAATCCCAAATCGGGGTTCGCCTTGCGCACCTCGCTCAGCTGGCGAGTGAGCGCGTGGGCAACCGTGATGGGCAAGGGCATCAGTTCAGGCGTTTCGTTGCAGGCGAAGCCGAACATCATTCCCTGATCGCCTGCGCCGCCGGTATCCACGCCTTGCCCGATATTGGGCGACTGCTCCTGAATAGCGACCATCACGCCGCAGGTGTCGCCCTCGAAGCCGTATTCCGTTTTGGTGTAGCCGACCGCGTTGATGGTACTGCGCACAACGTCGGGAATCTCCACATAGGCGTGGGTGGTGATTTCGCCTGCAATCACCGCCAGCCCGCGCGTCAGCAGCGTCTCCACCGCCACGCGCGATTGCGCATCCTGTCTTAAGCACTCATCTAAAATCGCGTCGCTAATCTGGTCTGCCAGTTTATCCGGGTGACCTTCCGTCACACTCTCTGAAGTAAACGGTTGCAACATCTATTTGCCTCCTCTTCGTGAGTAGGGGGGATTATACCCTGCGGAGCGCGTCGCCATCGGGTATACTGTGCATGGGCGGCGACGGATTGAGAAGAGTGGGGTTCTGCCCACTCTTTTCTTTATAGCCGAAACGCCCCTAAAGGGGGTATGCGCGATGCTATGCAACGAAATTGTGGAAGTGTTGAAGCAGCTGGAGCGTGAGCGTGGGATTCCCTACGCCGACCTGCTGGCGACTCTGGAAAGCGCGTTTGCGAACGCCTATCGCAAGCAGATGCACCTGCCCCAAAACGCGCGGGTGCATGCGAAATTCACACCTGATCGACCAAACTGTTTTCGCATTTTTGTTGAGAAGGAAGTTGTGGGCGTTGTGACGGACGAGAGTACGCAGATTGCATTGGAAGACGCGCAAAAGTTGAACCCCGCGCTGGAAGTGGGCGACACCGTGCAGATGGAGGCTTCAATTGAGGAGTTCGGGCGGATTGCTGTCCAGAACGCCTTTCAGGTGCTGACGCAGCGACTGCGCGAGCTGGAGCGCGAGCATGCCCTGCGCGAGCTGAACGCCAGCGTCGGCGATGTGATTACCGCGCGCATCGAGCGGTTCATCGGACCCAAAGTCTTGCTCTCTTATGGTCGGATTGAGGTGGTGTTGCCCGAGAAGCATCAAAGCCCGCGCGACACCTACGAGATTGGGCAGCCGCTGAAGGTGCTGGTGCTGGAGGTGAAGATGCCGCAGGCGGAACGGGGACGCGAGCCGCGCCTGCGCGATATGAAGGTAATCGCCTCCCGCACAGAGCCGCTGCTTGTGGCGCGTCTGCTGGCGCAGGAAGCCCCCGAAGTCGCCAACGGCGATGTCGAAATCAAGGCGATTGCCCGTGAACCCGGCGAGCGCACGAAAATCGCTGTCCACTCCAAGAACCCACTCATCGATGCGGTGGGCGCGTGTCTGGGGCAGCGTGGCATGCGCGTGCAAGCCATCACGAACGAACTGTTCGGCGAGCATATCGATATCATCGAGTGGAGCAGCGACCCCGTGCAGTTCATTCGTGACGCGCTGAACCCCGCGCGCGTGAACCGCGTGATTCTGGACAAGGCGAACAAGAGCGCGCTGGTCGTCGTGCCGAACAATCAGCTGCGCCAGGCGGTCGGGCGCGGCGGCGTGAACGTGCGCCTTGCCGAGCAGCTCACGGGCTGGAAACTCGAGGTGCGCTCGGAGGAGGAGATTGCCAGAGCCGAGAAAGAGAAGTCCGCGTAGTCCGATTCGGCGGTGCGCCGCGTGTCGGCGCGCCGCCCCCAAATCCGAACTCATTCGCTTCGCACGCGACCCCCAAACGCTTCAGGTGCTGTGGGATCCTGAGCAGAAACTGCCCGGACGCGGCGCGTATCTATGCCCGAACCCGGCATGCTTTCGCCTCGCGCTCAAACGCCACAGCCTCGATCGCGCCCTAAAAGCAAAAGTGGAGGAGCGCGTGCTGCGCGAAGCACAACATGCTACCGAGACCCCCAACCCCTCCCCGTGAGGGTACAATTCCTGCGTGGCGACACAGGTTCCCGCTCTGGGCGCGTTGACAGAACGGCTCCGGCTCAGGCAGATCGACTACCCCCTGCTGCTGACCACGCTACTGCTAATCGGTGCGGGGCTGGCGACGCTCTACAGCGCGACTTACCAGTGGTCGCCCGCGGTGTTTCGGAAGCAGCTGGTCTTGCTGGCGCTGGGCGTGTTTCTCGCACTAACAGTGGCAAGCATCCGACCGAGTGTATGGGCGCGTTTCAGCAAGTGGCTCTACGCGCTAAACTTGGCGATGCTGGCTGGTGTGCTGCTGTTCGGTGCGGAGCGCAAGGGCGCGCAACGCTGGCTGGAGCTGCCCGGCGGGTTCCAGCTGCAGCCCTCCGAGTTCGCCAAAGTGCTGCTCATCCTCACGCTGGCGAGCTGGCTGGTACGAAACAAAGAGGCGGTTCGCACGCCGAAGGGGTTCCTGCTCTCGATGCTCCATATGGCGGTTCCTGCGCTGCTGGTATTTAAGCAACCTGACCTGGGCACCTCGATTGTGTTTGGCGTGCTGTGGTTCGCGATGGTCTATCTGGCGGGGGCTTCGGCGCGCTGGCTCTGGCTTACGGTGATTGTCGGTGTGCTGGGGTTCTATGGACTGTGGCACTTTGATATTCTCAAAGACTACCAGAAAGCGCGCCTCATGTCATTTATGAATCCCGAAGCCGACCCACAGCAGAGCGGGTATCACATTCTACAGGCGCGGATTGCCGTCGGCAGCGGACAACTCACGGGCAAGGGCTACCTGCACGGCGCACAGAAGAACCTGCGCTACATCCCCGAACAGCACACGGATTT
>JAOAES010000337.1 GCA_026416655.1 Fimbriimonadales bacterium | reverse complement strand
ATCGTACCCGCAGCGGGGGGCGACGGCGTCCCCGCCGTCGGGGGAGACGATGGCGAGGACGCCATCGTACCTGCAGCGGGGGGCGACGGCGTCCCCGCCGTCGTTGCCGATGGCGCGGACGCCATCGTACCCGCAGCGGGGGGCGACGGCGTCCCCGCCGTCGGGGGAGACGATGGCGAGGACGCCATCGTACCTGCAGCGGGGTGCGACGGCGTCCCCGCCGTCGGGGGAGACGATGGCGAGGACGCCATCGTACCAAGCGTCGCCAGCCCCTCCGCCAGTCCGAACTCTGTCTGTAGCAGGTGATGCACCGAGCGCACGAGGTAGTCCACCACAGGCTCTGGGGTGTAATACACGCCGCGCAGCTCGCGCAGGCGCGGGTCGTAGGCTTTCAGGAAGGTCTCGTAGAAATGCACCACTGCGTCCTCGCGTCCTGCCTGCTGGGTGAACTGCTCCAGAATCGCGGGCATATCGGCGAGGTGGAGCAGGTACACGAGGTCATCTAAGAAGGCGACGAACGGCTCGGTTTCCAGCTCCGGGCTGTTGAGGGTGTCGAACAGTTGGCGCAGGAAGGGGCTGGTGCGCGGGATTTCGTGCGCGGCGGAGGCGCGGGTGAACGGTTGCGCCGAGTCGTGATAGCAGCGCGCCGCGAACAGCCCATACGCGAGGGTTTGCGCCAGCATATCGGCGAACTCAGGCAGGTGCTGGGGCTGGTCGATGTCGGGCAGCAGGGTTTCGGCAATCGCGTGGCGCAGGTCGTGCAGCAGGCTCGATTCGCGCCCCTGCTGGAAGGTGGCAATCAGCGTGTCGCGGATGAGATGGGCGTAGCGCGCCATCTGAATTGCAAGCGTATCGGCGTCGGCGATGGGTTGCGGGGCGTGGTGGAGGAAGTTCTGCAAGAGCATCGCTACCTCGGTGTCCCCGCCGACGACAGCTTTGCCGCGCAACTCCCCCTGCACATACCAGCGGAACTCGCGATAGTTGGTCAAAATCAGGTTCGGCAGGGCGTTGCGGTAACGTTGGAGCTGCTCGGTGCGCTCGGCATCGTCAAGGTTCGTGTCCACATCTTTGGTTTCGATGTAGCCGACAGTGGCGCGGACTCCGCCGAGCGTGCGTTGCACGGCTAAGTCGGGCGCGCCGCACTCGATGCGCTTCGGTTCGTTGATAATCAGCGCGTCGGGCTGCAGGCGTTGCAGCAGGCGCACCAGCGCAGGGCGATGCGTATGCTCGGTCGCGTCGCCTGTCTGCAGGGCTTGCTCGACTTCGCACCAGTAGGCACGGATGTAATCAGACATCGCCTAACGCCCGTCAGGTTTTGGTCATCAGTACGGCTAAGCCGTTCCTGTGCAAATGAAGCCCGCCTACGCAGGCTGAGAAACCCCGCGAAGGCGGGGTTTCGTCTGTGTGGGTGCGACTTTAGTCGCCTGAGCTGTATAGCTACCCCCGACTGATATAACGAGTATTCGCGCTCTGGTTTAACCTTCCTTTCCCCCACCTGCCTGAAACAACAATCACAACAGCCCGACCTCTTTCAAGTTTCGCAGTTCCTCGTCTAAATCGGCAGGCTCTTAGTGATCGTCGGAGACTGTGATGCTCATAAAGGGATTATACCCCCTCCCCCACCGCGTGGGAGAGGGGGCAAGTGGAGGGGTTATTTCTGTCCGTGCCTACGCAGGAAAGCGGGCACTTCGAGGTCTTCGCGCGAGGGGCGCGTGGATTCGGGTTTCGGTCGGTCAGGTGCGGGGTTGATGGCGCGTGGCGGTTCAGGCGTGGCGGGGCGCGCCGTCGGATTCGTGCGGCTGCCGAAGCCACTGAGATCCAGCGGGTGCGGCTCGCGACGCGGTTCAGGCATCACGATCGCCTGCTGCGGCGGCGGTTCCTCAGGAAAACCTGTCGCCAGCACCGTCACCTGCACCACATCTTTCAGGTTCTCATCGAGGACTAAGCCGTGAATGATGTTGGCGTCTTCCTGGTCGGTCATCTGGCGCAGGATATCCATCGCCTCGCTGACTTCGTGCAGTCCGATATCTTCCCCTGCGGTGATGTTCACCAGCAGTCGGCGCGCGCCGTAGATCGAGGTCTCCAGCAGTTTGCTGGACGAGGCTTCTTGAACCGCCTGAATCAGCCGATTTTCGCCGGTGCCCTTCCCAATCCCCATCAGGGCAGTGCCAGCGCCTTCGAAGATGGTGCGCACATCGGCGAAGTCTACATTAATCACGCCCGGTCGTGTAATGATGTCGGAGATGCCCTGCACACCGCTGCGCAGCACATCGTCCGCCATGCGGAAGGCTTCGGTCATCGTGGTGTTGCGTTCCGACACGTCGATAAGTCGGTCGTTATGTACCACGATCATCGCGTCGACATGTTTGCGCAGGAGTTGCGCGCCTTCTTCGGCGACCTTCCTGCGGCGGGGTCCTTCGAAGTTGAACGGTTTTGTTACGACGGCGATGGTCAGTGCGCCCAGTTCTTGGGCGATTTCGGCGATGATGGGCGCGGCACCTGTGCCCGTTCCGCCCCCCAGTCCTGCGGTGACGAACACGAGGTCGGCGCCTTCGAGAACCTTGCGGATTTCGTGTCGGCTTTCTTCAGCGGCGCTGCGTCCGGCTTCGGGGTTCCCGCCCGCCCCCAGCCCGCGGGTAATCCCGACGCCAAGTTGCATCTTAATCGGCGCGCGCGACTTGTTGAGTACCTGCGCGTCGGTGTTCATCGCGATAAACTCCACACCTTGCACGCCGACTTCGATCATGCGGTTGACCGCGTTGCCGCCGCCGCCGCCGACGCCGACAACTTTCAACTTCGCTTGCAACTCAGACAATGCTCGTTCGTCTGTAATGTCCCGGTGAGTAGTGCGATCCTTTGCCATGACGGTTCTCCTACAACAGTGGTTCAGCGGTTTCTACGAAACCAGCGTTGAAGGGTTTGAACGAACTGTTTCCATAGGTGCGCGGGCGCGGTTGTTTCGTCAGAGTCGGGGAGGATGTGCGCGCCGTAGAGCGCCAGCCCGACGGCGGTGGCGTAGGCAGGGTGCTGGAGCGCACTGGGCAGCGCCGCGCCCAGCAACTGCGGCGCGCCGATACGCACGGGCAGTGAACCGAACACCTGCCGCCCCAGCTCGGCGGTGCAAGGCAAGCACGAGCCGCCTCCTGTCAACACGACTCCTGCTGCCAAACGGTCGTACAGCCCGGAGCGTTCCAGCTCTTCGCGGGCAAACTCCAGTATCTCGCGCATCCTCTCCTCGATCACTTCCGTAAACAAGCGCCGTGGAACCCGACGCTCTTCATGAGTACCCATTTCACGATAGGATACCTTCTCTGTTTCGGGCACACGCTCAGCAAGCGCACTCCCGAATTCGCGTTTCAATCGCTCGGCTTCCTGCGGGTCCGCCAGACGAAACATGATGTAGACATCACGCGTGACCTGATTGCCGCCGATAGGCACTGCACTGGAGTATGCCAGCCCGCCCTCCTGAAAGATGGCTACATCGGTCGTGCCCCCACCGATATCGATGAGCGCGACACCTATCTCGCGCTCTTCGGGAGAGAGCGTCGCCAGACCCGACGCATACGGCTCCAGCGCCATCGCCTGCACTTCTAAGCCCGCGCGCTCCACACATCGACGCAGATTCTGCAGGAAAGTCACGCCGCCTGTAATCAGGGTCCCCTCCGCCTGCAGGTGGGACGCGCTCATGCCGAGGGGATTAAGGATACCCGACTG
>JAOAES010000233.1 GCA_026416655.1 Fimbriimonadales bacterium | reverse complement strand
AGATGTGTATAAGAGACAGGGTGATGAGGTGGATTGCGCCCTCACCCCCCAGCCCCCTCTCCCGCGTGCGGGAGAGGGGAGGCAGCGAGTTGCCCTCAGCCCCTGCCCCTCTCCCACGGCGTGGGAGAGGGGAGTCGGACTCCCCCTCTCCCGCGTGCGGGAGAGGGGGGTGGGGGGTGAGGGCAACCCTGGCTCTTTGGGGCGTCGGGCTACTCATCACCACCGCCTACAACCTCCCGAACTGGCGCGACCCGGAACGGTTCTGGAAATGGCTTACGACCGCCTCGCCGCAGTCGCCTATCGGCTTCAGCAACCTCTCCGACCTGTATAACAAGATGGGACGCTATACCGAAGGACTGGAATACGCTGAAAAGGCAATCCAGATTGCCCCCCGGAGCGGGATGGGCTATGTGAACAAGGGAGTCGCTGTGCTACGACTGGGCAACCCGGAGGAAGCCATCGCCCTGTTTCGCAAGGCGACCGAGATTGAACCCGATAATGTCACGGGCTGGAACAATCTCGCGGTGATGCTCTCCGAACAAGGCGACCATGACGAGGCGGAGCGGATTATCAAGCAGCATGTGCTGGGCAAGCCGCCCCTCTTTATGGGGCATCAGGCGTTGGGTCTCATCTACACGCGCCGCGCCCGTTTAGACCTCGCCGAAACCGAGTTCCGCAAAGCGTATGCGCTGATGCCCAACCCCACTGGCTCCGTCGCCGAGGATGGGTTGCAGCAGATGCGAACCGCCGATAAGTGGATCGCCGCCGCCCATCACTGGATGAATCAAGGCGATTTGGCACTGGCGGAGCGACACCTTCAAGAGGCGGCGCGACGCGACCCCGACAAGATTGCTTACGGGATTGCGATGGGGCGACTGCGAATCCTGCAGAAACGCCCCGCAGAGGCGAAACAGTTCCTGCTGGAAGTTCAGTCCAGCGGCTACCGTGACGCGGCTGTGGCAGGCTTGCTCCAGGAGGCGGAGGGGATGCTCAAGAGAAGCTCGAAGTAGCCCGCGCTCGCCATGTTAAATCGCTCTGCACGCTACTCCTCTTGAAACGCCTTGCTGAGCGACACCTTCCAGATGCCGTAGGTCGCCAGCAAGGTAATTAGAAACAAGAGCCACGCCATCGCGCAGGCGTGCCCAAAGCGGAAAAACTCGAAAGCGTTCTGGAACAGGTAGAGCGCGTAGAACATCGTGCTATTCTCGGGTCCGCCGCGCGTAGCGACATAGGTCTGCGTGAAATACTGGAACGCGCCAATCACGCCGATAATCAGCATATACTGAATCACGGGCGCGATTTGGGGCAAGGTGACATGGCGTATCAGGTGCCAGCTGCGTGCGCCGTCGATGCGCGCCGCCTCGTACAGGTGCGTCGGCACGCCCTGCAACGCCGCCAGATAGATGACCATCACGCCGCCAATCGCCCACAAGTCCATCACGATAAAGCCCCACTTCGCCGTGGCGGGGTCCGTGAACCAGTTGATTGAGGGCAATCCGAACCGATTCAGCCCGGCGTTCAGGGGCGCAGCCAGCCCGTTCTGAGGATTCAATACCCACACCCACAGGAACGCCGTCGCGACCGCGGGCACCACCGACGGCAGATAGAACATCGCCCGATACGCCGCCTGCCCCCGCAGCGAGAGGTTCAACAGCAACGCCAGCCCGATCCCCAGCACGATGCTCAACGGCACCTCAATCATAATAAACAGCGTGTTGCCCACTGACTTCCAGAAATAGTCGCGGTCAGCGAGCAGGCTCTGATAGTTCTGCAAGCCCACCCAGCGCGGAACGCCCAGCACATTATAGTCCGTGAAGCTGAAGTAGAGCGTGGCGAGGATGGGATAGAGCGTGAACAGCAGAAACCCCGCCAGCCATGGCAGGATGAACAGATGCCCGTAGAGTGTGCGCTGCAGTTCCCGGCTCACTGAGGGAGTGGTTCGCCGAGTGGGGGGAACATCCTGCTTTTCACCCCGCCGTGCCGTGCGCCGTTGGGGTCGCGAACCCCAGGTTCCTTTTTGGGAGGTTCGGCTCGCTTCGCGATTCGTCGCGGTTGCGACGCTGCCACTCAGCCAAGCCGTCGCTCCCTGCCATAATAGGCGACGGTTCGATCCACCTCGGGCGTCACGCACACGGCAGGATAGCTAATTATACCTGACAGCGGTCTCGCCGCGACAGGTACAATTAAGCGCGTATGCGTCCGTCTTTGCCCAAAGTGAGGCTTGACCATCTCCAGCGTTTGCTCACGCCGCTCGGGATCTGGCAACACACCCGCTATGCCGAGCCGTGGGTGGAGCATGGCTTTTCTATCGATGACCAGGCGCGTGGCTTGATTGTCGGCGTGTGGCTCCATCGGCTCGCGCCGCAGCGACCCCACTGGCTCGAACTGCCAGAGGAGGAGTTTCCAGCGCGTCTCATCGAGGTCTGCCTGCACTACATCGAGGCGGCGCAGCTGGAGAACGGGCGGTTCCACAACTTTCGGGACGCCGAGGGCGCGTGGCTCGACGAGGTCGGTAGCGAGGACTCGCACGGGCGCACCGTGTGGGCGTTGCAGACCCTGATTTCGCTGCTGCCCGATACGGCGTGGGCGCGACGAGCGCAGCCACTGCTGGAGGGCGCGCTCCAGCACGCGCGCACGCTCCGCTCGCCCCGCGCACTGGCATTTATGGCGCTTGCCGACGATAATCACGCCCGCCTGCTCCACTACGGACGCGAACTCACGCAGCTCTACGAAGCCACGCGCGAACCCGACTGGCGCTGGTTCGAGAACTACCTGACCTACGAGAACCCGCGTCTGCCACAAGCCCTGCTCCTCTGCGGGGTGCGCACCCGCACGCCGGAATGGGTCAAGTTCGCCCGCGAAGCGTTCGAGTTCCTCGCGCAGACCACCTTCGCGGAGACAGGCTACTTCAACCCGGTCGGCACAGAGGGCTGGTATGTGCGGGGCAGGACACGCGCCGTGTTCGACCAGCAACCCGTGTGCGCCGGGGCGACCGTCGAGGCGTTCCTGGACGCATGGCAGGCGTTCGACCAATATCAACCGTTCCTCAAATACGCCGAACGCGCGCTGATGTGGTATCACGGCGACAACATCAATCAGATTGCGCTTTACGATCCCGAAACGGGCGTGGTGTACGACGGGCTGAACGCGCTGGGCGTGAACCTCAATCGCGGCGCGGAGTCGGTGCTGAGCTACCTGCTGGCGCGCATCAAGTGGGAACTGTACAGGCGATAGCACCCCTTACGCAACATTGCGCACCTCGCGCATAAAGGTCAGCACGAGTGCGAACGCCACACAGACGCTGGTACACGCCGCGACCGCTGTCGGCGCGCCCCACTGCTGGGCGAGCTGACCAATCAGCAGCGAGGCGAACGGCGCAGGCGCGTTAATCGCCCATGTATGGAGCGACACCACACGCCCCCGCAGGTAGTCGGGCGCAGCGGTCTGCAACGCCGTATTCGTGCTAACTAACTGCATCACGCCGAACATGCCCGCCAGGGTCAGCAGCCCCTTCGCGACCCACGGGTTGTCGATGAGGGCGAAACCGATGACGCTCCAGCCAAACCCGTTCGCTGCGAGGATAATCAGCCAGCCACGCGGCACCTCGCCCGACAGACGCGCCGTGAGCAGCAGACCCGCCAGCGAGCCAAGCCCTGCGAAGGTGTACATCTGCCCTAAGCCCGTCTTGCCTACCTTCAACACCTCTGCCGCGAACACGGGCAACAGCACCAGATACGACAGCCCGAACATGCTAAGGACCATCACGTTCACCCACAGCATCAGCAGCCCACGACGCGACCGCACGAAGTCTACTCCCTCGCGCAGCGAGTCCAGAATTCCGCGATGCGCCCGCCCGTCCGCTGAAGAACGGATTTGGATGCTCAGCAGCGCAAGCAAAATCGCCGAGAAGCTCAGCCCGTTAATCAGGAAGCACGGTGCAGGTCCCACCCATTCCAGCAGCACCCCCCCTACGGCGGGTCCCAAAATACGCGCTGTGTGGAACGCCGCGGCGTTGAGCGCGATTCCGTTCGCCAGGTCCTCGCGCGCCACAAGGTGCGCCACCAGCGACTGGCGCGTCGGCAGGTCGATCGTCAACACCAGCCCGTTCAACAGCGCCAACGCGAGGATGTACTCGTAGCGGATGAGACCCGTGTAGGTCAGTATCGCCAGTGTCAGCGCGCTGAGCGCGAACAGGCTCTGAGTAATCAGCAAGATTCGCCGACGGTTCCAACGGTCGGCAAGCGCACCGCCAATCGGCGCGAGGAACACCATCGGCAAGCCCTGTACGAAGCTCATCACGCCCAGCAGGAACTCCGAGCGCGTCAGCTCGTACACCAGCCAGCTCTGTGCTACATTCTGAATCCACGAACCAACGAACGAGAGGAACGCGCCGACCCAGTACTTGCGAAACGCTGGCGAGCGCATCGCCTGAAAGGTCTTACTGCGCCCGGTAGACTGCGATGACGATTCGGATAGACTCGGTTCTAACGACGGTTTCGACACGCTCGAATATACCCCAGCCTCGTGTTGGCTCGCAGAATCCACCCCACCTTACCGATAATCCCTTCTCGGTGTGCTGTGGTTGAGCCTGCTGCTGACGAGCGTGGGCGTCGTCGCACTGGGAAGAGCCGTTATCAGTGCGACGGCGAGGACGCCGTCATACCTGCCTGTTGGACGAGTCGCGCGTCGGCTCAGGCGGTTATTGTGGCTCTCGCTCGCGCTGAAAGCGGGCGCAGGCGCGCTGATGTCCGTTTTGGGGGCGAGTCTGACCCCGCCGTTCGCCGCGCTCGCGCTGCTGGGGGGCGCGGGGCTGACCCTGCTGGAGTTCGCGCTGATGTTCCGTTGGCTCTATCCGCACGAGCGAACGCAACGCGGGCTGCAGGCGTCGCTTGGCGATTACTTGCAAGGGCGGCTGAGGCTGGTCTGGGATGCGCTTGCACCGATTCTGGCTGGGGGGCTGGGCGCGTTGACCGTGAGCTACACGCTCAGCGGGCAGTACCGCGGCTGGGGAGGGCTGGGCATTCTGACAGCGAGCGCGATGGGGCTGAGCGCGCTGCTGATAGGATTGGGGATGATGCGCCGTCCGACCCCGCTGCCCATCCGCTGGGTTCCAGTGGAGACGCATCTTTTGAACGAGGCGCACCGACTCGGACGCGAGCTGGGCGTGCGCGTGCAAGAAATCCTCGTGCTGGATGGGACGCGCCTGCGCCGCGCGAACGCCTTCGCACTCAGCGGCGGCAGAATCGCCGTGACCGACTACCTGCTGGCGACGCTAACTGAACGCGAGGTATTCGCCGTGCTGGCGCATGAGGTTGCGCATCTCGCGCAGCGCAGGCGACTGGTCAGGCTCTGGCTGATGCAGCTGGGCGCAGGCGTCGGGGGAGCGGTTGCGCTTGCGCCACTGTGGGAACGCCTGCCGCGCTGGGGACTACTCGCATGGCTGGGACTGCTGACGCTGGGGATGACCTTGCCGTTGCTTCGGGCGCGTCAACGCCACGAACGCGAGGCGGACGCCTTCGCGGTCAGCCAGTATGGGAAAGAACCGCTGGCGAGCGCCCTGCGTAAAATCGCTGCCCTCCATCAGCGTGGAGCAGATGAACAAGGCGACGCCGTGCATCCCAGCTTGCAGAACCGCCTCCGAGCGATAGAACGCTTGATTTAGTCTACTCCTGTCGCCCTGACGATTCCAGCCACTCCCTCTCGAACCGCGCCCACTTGATTGCGCTGCGTTTGGGGCGTCCGCGCTCGTCGAGGGGCAGGTCGCTCCGTTCTAAAGCGTAGCTGTAGGTGACATGAATGCTTCCATCGCGCGCCTGAATCGCGCAGGGATAGGCGTAGCGTCCACCCCCGGGCGCATCTTTTTCCAGATAGCCCGCGAGGCGCCAGCGGCGTCCTTCATCGTCCGAAAGCCAGACGGCAAGCTGATGGCGTCCCTGCTCGGTATCGTTGCCTATCAAGAGCCACTCGCCTGTCCGTAACGCGAGCGCGGCGACACTGGAACCGGGATTGGGCAGGTCGGTCTTCTCCGCCTCTGTCCAGGTCAAGCCGTTGTCGCGCGAGTAGGCGACAAAGACCCGATTGGGCGGCGGTCCGTTGTCGCGCATATAAGCAACGAGCGTCCCGTCCCGACGGCGGAGCAGGCTGGGCTGTACCGCGCCTGGGCCCAAAATCGGCGCGCTTGCTCGCCATCGCTCGCCCGAATCGTCGCTGAGGGCGACCAGTGAGAAGCTGAACCCATCAGAGTAGAGCGGCAGGTAGATGCGCTCGCCCTCGATCAATGGCGGGATGCGCGTCATCCAGCCCAGTCGGCGCGAGAGTTCATCGCGGGCATGCTGGCGCACAGTCTGCAAGTAGACCTCCAGTCGGGGGCGCAGCGCGGCGGGCAACGACGCCCCCTGCGACTCCAGTTTCCTTAGCCACGCCTCCACCTGTTCCACGAAACGCGCATCGGGCGAGATGTGAATCACATCGCCCATCGTCCAGCGCGGCGCCAGCGCACGCTGATAGTCTGTGCTGAGACGATATTTCAGCAGCGAGCCTTCCCAGCGGTGGTTCAGCACGGTAATCCAGACCAGCCAGAGCCGCTTGCGAGCGTCAATAAATAACACAGGATTGCAGTCGGGATAATCGGGCGTATCCGCCATCGTGAAGGGCGCACTCCAGCGTGTGGACCCCCTGCGTCGACGTGCGCCCAGAATCTGCACATCGTCCGCCGTGCGCTCGCCTGAACCGCTAAACCAGCACACCAGCAAATCACCGTTGGGACACTCCACGATGCTGGAGGCGTGATTGTGCCACCCGTTGAGCGGGAAAATCAGTTGGCTTTCGAACACGGCTCACGAGTTCGCGCTTGAAGGAGCGTCTCCTGCTTGCTGTAAGCGCGTCCGTACTTGAAGCAGCAGCGTCATCATCATCTCCATCGTGAGCAGCTTGGTGTAGGTATTCCGTGCGCTGGGATGATAGCTCGCGGCGAGGAACTTGCCGTCGCGCAATTCGTAGATTACGCCGTGCTGGAAAGCGTAGCGGACATCCGCAGAGAGCAGGTTTTCCTGTTTCGCCAGGCGCAAGCATGCCTCGAACGCCAATCGCCCCAGCGCCAGAAACCCGCGTAGGTGGGGCATCAGACGATAGGTACGCACGAGGTAGGGGAAACAGCAGGCTTGCTCCGCAGGAGTTGGCTTATTGCCGGGCGGGACACAGTGAACGGCGGCGGTTATTGCGGCGTCGTGGAGCGTCAGCCCGTCGTCCCGATGCGTGGAGTGGGGCTGATTACAAAACCCTGTGCGATGCAGGGCTTCAAATAGGAAGTCGCCTGAGGCGTCGCCTGTGAAGATTCGCCCCGTGCGGTTGCCCCCGTGCGCCGCAGGCGCGAGTCCCACGATAAGCAGTTTACCGTTCGGCTCACCGAAGTTGGGCACCGGTTTGCCCCAGTAGTCCCATGCTCGATACGAGGCGCGTTTCGTCTGAGCCACCTGCTCTCGGTAGGCGACCAGGCGCGGGCACTGGCGACATGCGATTATCTCGGCGTTCAGGGCATCCCAATCGGACATGGCTACTGATTGAGAGCCTCTTCCAGCGTGTGCCAGGCGAGCGTGGCGCACTTGACACGCACGGGGAAGTTGCGCACACCCGCCAGGGCGACGATGTCGCCAAGCGTCTCGGGGTCGCCCTCACTCTCACCCTTGACCAGCGCAAGCACCTGGTGGATGATTTCTCGCGCCTCCGCGAGCGTCTTCCCCTTGACGGCTTCGGTCAGCATCGAGGCGGACGCCTGACTGATGGAGCAGCCGCGCCCGTGAAACCGGATGTCGCTGATGCGCCCGTTCTCTATGCGCAGGTCGAGTATCACCTCGTCGCCGCAGGACGGGTTGAAGCCCTCCTGCGTGATTTTCGGCGGCTCCAGCTCGCCCCGCCCACGCGGATGGCGATAGTGGTCTAAGATAATCTCTTGATAGAGTTCATTAAGCATAGCCGAAGACCCTGCGGACTTCGTGGAGTCCCTCGATGAGCGCGTCGATATGGGCTGTGTCGTTATAGATGGCGAGGCTGGCGCGCGCTGTTGAGCCGCCAAGCCGCTCGCCCAGCGGGTGCGCACAGTGCAGTCCCGACCGAATCGCCACATCGCGCGTGTCCAGCACCGTCGCGATGTCGTGCGGATGGATATCTTCCAGCATGAAGGCAAAGATGCCCGCGCGGTCAGGCGCAGGTCCAAACAGGCGCAGCCCCGGCACCTCTTGCAGGCGTTCGAGGGCGTATTGCGTCAGCTCGTGTTCGTAGGCTTCGATGGCTTCGCGCCCAATCGAGTCGATGAAATCCAGCGCGGCGTGCAGCCCAATCGCTTCACCGATGGGGGGTGTGCCTGCCTCGAACTTTGCGGGCGGTTCGGCAAACACCAGCCGATCCCAACGCACACTCTGCACCATACCGCCGCCCATGTGGTAGGGGGGCATCGCTTCCAGCAGAGCGCGCTTGGCGTACAACGCGCCGATTCCGGTGGGACCATACGCCTTATGCCCCGAAAACATCAGGAAGTCGCAGTCGATTGCCTGCACATCG
>JAOAES010000190.1 GCA_026416655.1 Fimbriimonadales bacterium | reverse complement strand
CGACCGCTACAGCAGTGCGGAGCTGCTGCGCGAGCGGTATCGGGCGACCTGTGTGCTGAAGGGGGCGTACACCGTAATTGCCGACGCGGAGGGGCTGTGGCTTGCGCCGTTTGCCGAGCCGAGCCTGGCGACGGGCGGCTCGGGCGATGTGTTGACGGGCGCGATTGCGGGCTTGCTGGCGCAGGGGCTGTCGCCGCTGCATGCGAGCGCGCTCGGCGTGTGGCGACACGGCGCGGCAGGGCAACGCCTCGCCTGCACAGGGCGTTGGAGCTACACGGCGGAGGAGTTGAGTCGTGAACTGTGAGCTACAGCCGCTTCTCGCACGGCTTGAGCAACTTGCGCCCCTCCACCGCGCCCGCGCCCGAACCCATCAGCCCCCACTGATAGCGCACGCGCACCGTAAGTTCAGGCATATCTGTCTTGTCAAACAGCAGGCGCACTTCGGGCTGTTGCTTGCGCGGGAAGCGGCGTATCTGAATCGGCGCGGCGGGAGATTTGGGCGCCTTGCCATCGAGTAGCACCTCCATCTTGATATCGCGCAGGGCGGTGAGCGCAGTGTTGTAGAGCTTTAGGCGCACTTCCTGCTCGCCCGACGGCAAATCGGCAATACATCCCTCAATTACCAGATCGGCGGAGTCCAGTACCCGGTACTCTGGCGGGATAGCGGGCTTGTTCGCGCCTGTGATTGCCCCGCCGCCGCTGATTTGATACGCCGCCACCAGCGACGCCGTGAACAGCGCCACGATAACCAGCATCGCAACCCAGATAATCACGCTGGAGCGCATGTATCTTATCCGTTCATTTCCGCCCGAAATACTTCCGGCTTGATAATCCCGATATACGGCAGGCTCCGATACTGCTGCCGCCAGTCCAGCCCATACCCCACGAGAAACTCATCGGGTGCGTCGAACCCCTTGTAGGCGATGGGGATGTCGATGAGCCGGCGGTAGGGGCGGTCTAAGAACACGCACACTTTGAGGCTCGCGGGCTTACGTCGCTCCAAGTTCTTGTAAATGTACGCCAGGGTTAGCCCCGTGTCCAGAATATCCTCCACGATGATTACATGCCTGCCTGCGATGGGTTCATCGAGGTCTTTCGTGATGCGCACCTCGCCCGACTGAGAGTGCGTTCCGTAGCTGGTGATGGCGAGGAAGTCGATAGTGTGGGGGATGGTCATGGCGCGGGCGAGGTCGGTCAAGAAAAACAGCCCGCCCTTCATGACCGTGACCAGGTGGGGGTTAAGCCCCTCATAGTCGCGGTCGATCTGCCGTGCAATCTGTCGTACCTTGCGTTTGATTTTGCGCTCATCGAGCCACACACGCTGGATAATCGGTGGCAGCGTCGGCTCGGGCAGCGTTAGCGTACTCACATGAGTAGTGTACCCGCACGCGGGGCTATTCTACGAACAGGTCGCCCACGCGCACTTCGAAACCCGGCAGAATCGGCTCGCCCTTGAGGATGTCGTTTTCGTTCAGCACCTCCACTTCGAGGTTCGCCTTGTACCGATGCACCTGCTTGCGTTCGGGGAAGAGCAGCCACACCTCCTGCGAGCCTGATTCGAAATACTCGCTGATCTTTTCCATGATGTCGCTGCTCTTTTCGGATGGCGAAATTACCTCAATCGCAAGGTCAGGCGTGCCTTCTGCGAATCCAACGGGCGATTTGCCATCGGGCAGCCGTTCTTTGCGCATCACCGACACATCGGGGGAGCGGATGTTGCCTCGCACCGTGCGGAACCCTGTACTCGAGTCATACACTATCGCCCACGGCTTGGTAAAAGGATGAACTTTTACCACCAATTCCGCCGAGATTTCTCCATGTCGTGTTCCTGTTGGCACTTCCACGAGCCTCCCGTTCACCAGTTCGTACTTGCGCCCATCGTCGGGCAGGCTCAACAAATCCGCCTCGGTCCAGCGGCGTTTGCGGCGGGTCTGAGGTTTCGGTTTCGTCGCTGTGGCTGGCATGCGTCTCACCGTATAAAGGATACCTCGATAAAGAACAAAAACACGCAGATTCTACGCTGCGCTCGGAATGACGATGGTTGTTATTCCGAGCGCAGCGTAGAATCTATGCCCTCAACGGTGATTTCAAGCGAGGCAGGGAGCTGCGCAAACTGAATCTGGGAGAACCCCTGCCCACGCGAGGAGTGCGGAGTTCTCCCCGATGGTTCGCCCTTACTTGCCGCCGAACTTCTTGTAGGTCGCCTCGTCAACGAACTTCGTGAGTTTCTGTCCGTTGTACTCGGCTTTCAGGGCATAGCGCACTTGCTTCTTGCCGGACTTGGTGGTGCGCTCATACTTCTGGGTCTTCACCTGATTGTCAGGTACATCGACCATCTTGCGCTCTTTCACGCTGTAGAATTGCATAAGCCTCCCTCCTATGGATGGATTCACAGGTCATCTAACCTGTGTTGCGCCTAATTTACCTGACAGTGCGCAGGATTCCTGCTAAACTGAGGGGGATTTGAGGGCGAATTTGCCCCAAAATCCGGCGATTCGTGCCCTGAAATGGCTTTGTAGAGAGTTTGTAGAGAGTCGCTTCTTATAATAAAGGCATATCATGGGCGAGCCGGTGTAAGGAGAACGCAAATCTTGCCATTCGCCCGATACAGGAGGTCGGCTTATGGAAACATCGAGAGGCTTTAGATTATATCGCGTGCCTCAGTTTGCGCGTGTTGCATGGTTGATTACGACGAGCTGCTGGATTGCGTGCCTGACTCTGAATCCCGCGCTTGCCCAGCTGCGCCCCAACATCGTGTGGATGGCAGGGGGGCACGCCACGGACATCAACACGGTCGCCTATTCCCCCGACGGTCAGTATCTCGCGTCAGGAAGCGACGATCATACCGTCAAGTTGTGGCGGCTGTCGGACGGACAACTCGTGCGGACTTGCGTTGGACACACGCTCCGAGTGCGCTCGATTGCGTTTTCGCCTGACGGACAGCTGCTGGCTTCGGGGAGTTTCGACAATACCGTCAGGCTCTGGCAGCCCGCGAACGGGCAGACGGTGCGCACGCTCGCGGGGCATACCCATTTCGTGCTTTCGGTTGCTTTCTCGCCCGATGGGCAACAACTCGCATCGGGAAGCGCGGACGGGACAATCAGGCTTTGGCGCGTCTCCGACGGACAGCCGCAGCAAACGCTGACGCATTCCAACTGGGTTAACGCGGTTGCCTACTCTCCGGATGGACAGTTGCTGGCTTCCAGCGCCAGCAACGGCACGATTAAGCTCTGGCGTGTGTCGGATGGGCAGCTTTTGCACACCCTCTCCGCAGCCGGAGTACAAGCAATCGCGTTTTCACCCGATGGGCAGCACTTCGCCGCCGGCGGGGATGACCCCGCGATCAAGTTATGGCGCATCGCAGACGGGCAAGTGGTGCGCACCTTCACGGGGCATACGAACAGCGTGTATACCATCGCCTTTTCGCCCGATGGACAGCTCATCGCGTCAGGCAGCTGGGACAGCCGCATCAAACTGTGGCGCGTGTCCGACGGACAGGAAGTGCGCACCCTCACGGGGCATAATGGCACCGTGTATGCCGTCGCTTTTTCTCCTGATGGACAATCGCTGGCGTCGGGAGGTTTTGACAAAACCCTGCGTCTCTGGCAGGTTTCGGACGGGCAGCAGGTGCGCCTCCTATCTGGGCATCAGGGCGTGATGTATTCCGTCGCTTTTTCCCCCAGCGGTCAGCAACTGGCTTCAGGAAGTTTCGATCGCACGCTCAGGCTCTGGCAAGCAGCCGATGGACAGCGAGTGCGCACGATTACGGGGCACATCGACGCGGTGACCTCCGTCGCCTATTCAGCCGATGGGCAAACGGTTGCTGCAGCGGATAGCAGTAACACGGTCAAGCTCTGGCGTGTGTCGGATGGACAACTCCTGCGCACGCTCACGGGGCATACCAGCATCGTGCATGCGGTCGCTTTCTCGCCGAATGGGCAGCTCATCGCGTCAGGAAGTGAAGACCGTAGGGTCATGCTGTGGCAGGCATCGAATGGGCAAATCGTGCGTACGCTCTCAGGGCACACGCTTCCCGTGCGCGCCGTCGCCTTCTCACCTGACGGGCAGTATGTCGCCTCTGCGGGCGAGGACAGAACCGTCCGATTGTGGCGTGTATCAAACGGGCAACTGGTGCGCACGCACACAGGGCATACCAGCACCATAAACTGCGTCGCCTTTTCGCCGGATTCCCAGTTGATGGCGTCGGCGGGATGGGACAGAACCATCCGAGTCTGGCGCGTTACGGACGGGCAACTTTTGCGCACGCTCACAGGGCATACGGGCGTAATCTACTCAGTCGCCTTCTCCCCAGATGGGCAGCGGCTGGCATCCGCGAGCGGGGGCGCTGACCCGACAGTGCGCCTCTGGCAGGTCTCGGATGGGCAGGTTACTCACATCTACGACGACGAGACCGGTAAAGGCGTGCGGAGCGTACAGTTCTCGCCGAGCGGGGAGTTCATCGTGTATGGCAGGGAAGACGCCACGATTGTGATGGCGCGTAATCCGTTCCACAACCCACCCATCGACGGCGATGTGAACGGCGACGGCTGCGTGGACGACGCGGATTTGTTGGCAGTGCTGTTCGCCTTCGGGCAGACAGGTTCCGGGCTGACCGAAGATGTGAATCGCGACGGCGTGGTGGATGACGCAGACCTGCTGACGGTGCTGTTCAACTTCGGCGCGGGCTGCTGACGGGAAGGGAATCTAACCTACCTCCTCAAAATCCTTGACCACCCAGCGTATGGCGCCGTAGCCGTTGTAAGTGTCCTCTTCGGGGTCAAACACGAGGTCGAGCGTCGCGCCGGGTTCGATGGGGCAGTCGCCGCCGTCCCAAAGCACGGCATCATAGACGATGCTTCCCTCGCCCCGCACCTTGAGAAAGAGGTGCTTACCGTTCTGGCTGGTTCGGCTGCCCACCACCTCCACGCCGCGACACAGGAACTGCGGACGCTCGTTGCCGTTGCCAAACGGCTCCAGCAGGCTCAGTTCCTGAATCAGGCGCATCGTCACAGCGTGCGGCTCTACTGTCTGGTCGATCTCCAGTGTCGGGGTAAGGTCTTCGTCGGTCAGTCGCTGGTTGGCGAACTCGATGATTGTCTGGCGCAGGGTTTCGAATCGCTCCAGGGGTACGGCGAATCCGCCTGCGGCTGCGTGCCCGCCGCACTTAGTACAAATCGGTTTCATCACGGCGATTAGCTCTGTCAAGTTCAGTTCAGGGATGCTCCGCATCGAGCCACGGGCGATGCCTGCGTCGGGTTCGATGGTCACGGCGACGACGGGGCGATAGTAGCGATTCATCAGTTTGCCCGCCACGAGTCCCACAATGCCGTGATGCCAGTTCGGAGAGTGCACCACCAGCGCGCGGTGTCGGGTCTGACCCTCGCTCTCCACCTGTGCGATGGCTTCCTGCACCGCCTCTTCCTGATATCGTTGGCGGTCGCGATTATGTTTGTCCAGCGTTTCCGCGATGCGTTGCGCCTCCAGATAGTCTTCTTCCAGTAGAAGTTGGAGTGCGAGGCGGGCGTCTTCAAGTCTCCCGGCGGCGTTCAGGCGGGGACCTATCGCAAAGCCGATGTCGCGCGGGGTGGGTTTGCGCCGGATTTGGGCGACTTGCTTGAGCGATTTCAGCCCCTCGCGCTTCGTCTGATGGAGTTGCTCCAGCCCGTGTTTGACCAGCACGCGATTCTCGCCGACGATGGGCATCACATCGGCGACGGTTCCAATCGCCACGAGGTCAAGCATCGTATTGTAGAAGCCGTTGCGTGGGACGTTGCGCTCGCGCAGCAGCGCCTCAGCGACGCGGAACGAGACGCCCACGCCGCTTAGCTCCCGAAAAGGGTACTGAGAATCGGCGCGTTTGGGGTTCACGACGGCGAGCGCGTTCGGTAGGTGGTCGCCCGGCTCGTGGTGGTCGGTAATCACCACCTCCAGCCCTGCGGCGTTGAGGGCGTTCACCGCATCGTGAGCGCGCGTCCCGCAGTCGCATGTCAGCACGAGTCGCGCGCCCATCCGCTGCGCCGCCTCGATGGCGTTCGGGTGTAAGTCATAGCCCTCGCGCTCACGATGGGGCACATACGGCTCGGCAGGTACACCTAATTTACGCAAGGTGATCAGCCAAAGCGCAGTGGAGGTCACCCCGTCCGCGTCGTAATCGCCGTACACCAGCACAGGTTCCTTGCGTTCCACCACTTGCGCGAGGCGACACACGGCAGGCTCGATGTCGGGCAGCAAGCGGGGATCCGCCAGATCGTGCAACGACGGGTTCAGGAACCGATAGGCGTCCTCTGGCTCCGCGTAGCCCCGTGCGACCAGCAAGCTCGCGATGGTCTGGCTCAGGTTCAGCTCCCGCGCCAGTCGCGCTGCTTTTGCCCCGTCCGTAGGGCGGACTCGCCATCGATACCGCGCCATTGGGATAGAGTGTACCCACTCTCATCTCCGAGGATCGTACTGGTCGAGGCTCCCGTCGGGCGTCCAGGTCTGTTCGAAGCGATGCCACTTTGAATGTCCGTCCACATAGGTATAGTTTGCGCCGCTGTTGTGCCATATCATGCCCAGTTCCTGCTGGGGTTCGATGTAGTAGACGCTGCTGCACTCGTTGGGGAACCGCCATGCGCCGGGGTGGAAATGGTCGGTGGTAGTGTTCTCTTTCACTTCTGCGATGTAAATCGTACTGGACGGTGAGACGATTGACGCGAGGCTATTGTATCCGAGGCAATCTTGCTCGCCCCAGAGGTTGGGCAGCATCCAGAAGTTGGTTCCGTAGGAGACGCGGCGCGGGGTGCGCTGTCCGGGCAGGGGCTGCTCCCAGTTGCGACTGGGGTCGCTGGGACAGCGATAGAGCAGGCGCGTCTTGGTGTACGGCTCTAAGGTGAACAGCCATGTCCAGTACGCGCCCGACCCTGTGTGGCTATCCAGCGGGACCCGCTCGTCGTAGTCCTGCAGATACATCTGCACGGCAAGCCCCACCTGGCGCATGTTGCTCAGACACTGGGTTTGCCGCGCTTTCTCT
>JAOAES010000165.1 GCA_026416655.1 Fimbriimonadales bacterium | reverse complement strand
GTGGCGCGTGCGACGGAGCGCACTTACCAATGGGCGATCCGGAGCAAGCAAGCGTGGCTGGAAACCTCACCCCCCAGCCCCCTCTCCGTAAACGGAGAGGGGGAGAAGGGCGCGCTGTTCGGCATCATTCAGGGGGGCGTGTACGAAGACCTGCGCCTGACGAGCCTGCAGCAGATTACCTCGCTCGACCTGCCCGGCTATGCGATTGGAGGCGTATCGGTGGGCGAGCCGGTGGAGGAGATGCGGCGCGTCGTGGAGTTTCTCGCGCCGCGCATGCCTGCCGACAAACCGCGCTACCTGATGGGCGTGGGCACGCCAGAGGATATTTTACACGCGGTGCAGCAAGGCGTCGATATGTTCGACTGCGTGTTGCCCACACGCCTCGCGCGGCACGGCGCAGTGTTCACCACACGCGGCAGGCTGAACCTGCGCAACGCCAAATATCTGGAGTGTCAGGAGCCGATCGACCCCGAATGCGACTGCTGGGTGTGTCAGCGTTATTCACTTGCCTACATTCATCACCTGTTCCGCGCGGGTGAGATGCTGGGGCTGCGCCTCGCTACTTATCATAACCTCGCTTACTACGCACGTTGGATGGCGCAGCTGCGCGAGGCAATCCGCAACGGCACGCTGTAGGCAACATACCCCCAAAAAACTACCAGTTTTTTCCCCTATCGGGAACTTTGGCACGCAAGTTGCTCGTCTAAGGGTGAGGCTTGGTGGGGTTTTCTGTTACGCCCGATTCGCCCGCAAGCCGCAAAGGAGGTTAACTATGATGAGACGAGCGATTACATCGGTCTTAGTAGCCAGCGCTCTGGCGACAGGCGCGTTCGCGTCGTGGAATGTCACCATCCTCAACAGCAGCGGGGTGTTGAATCCGCCCTCCACCCCGGTCAGCGTGCCAACGGTCGTGCAGACCAATCCACTGCCGCAGGTCACTTTTCTGACCACAGCGGGTAATCCGAACCCGATCCTGGTCGGCAACGGCACGAGCTTCTTGAACGGAACCTTCTCTGGCGCATATCAGATTAGCCCACAGCCGGGCAACACCAATCTGCTCACCGGGTTCAACTTCGTGATTGGGGGCGTGGTGGACGGCAGCGCGATGATTGTCTGGCAGAAGAAGGTCGTCCGCAACTCCGACAACGCGATTTTGTATAACGGCTCTGGCTCCTTCGCTGGCGCTGGGTTCGGCGGGACGAATGGCGCGTTTATCGTGAACATTCCCGTCACGCTCGCTGCGCCCGCAAACGATGTCACCGTGTACGAGAACTTCCTGCTGTTCGTACTGCCCACGCAGCCCGTCTCAACCGCCGGGTTGCTCCTGGTGGAGCAGGACTGGGTGCCGGAGCCTGCCAGCATGATTGCGCTGGGCAGTGGTCTGGTCGGGCTGATGGCTCTGCGCCGTCGCAAGCGCTAAGTCGTGACATAGTCTGTCCCTCACGAATCGGGCGAGGCGTCGCGCCTCGCCCGATTTGCTTTAAGTAAAAGGGAACATAAAAATACCAGATTTTGCCCGAAATAGCGCGTTTGGCACAGAAATTGCTTATTATAGGGCAGTGCGCTTGACCATGCACACAGAAACGGAGGAACAACCATGAAACGACTCGTTGCTTCTTTAGGAGTACTGGTCATTGCCGCGAGCGCGTTTGCTTCGTGGAATGTGACAATTGTAAACAGCTTTGGTGTGCTGAACCCACCGTCGACGACGGTGACCGTGCCGACCCTCGTGCAGAGCAACCCGGTGCCGCAGATTACCTTTCTGACCGCTGCAGCAACACCCAATCCGATGATGATTGGCATGGGCACAGGGTTCACCAACGGCAGCTTCTTCGGACAGTACACCATTAACGACCCATCCAATAGCCTGCCCTACCTGAACGGCTTCAACTTCGTGATTGCGGGGTATGTGTTCGACTATGGGGTGATTACCTGGTTCAAGAAGGTCGTGCGCAACTCGGATAACGAGATCCTGTGGCAGGGCAGCGGCGCGTTCTACGGCGACGCCTATTCGGGCGGCGTAGACGGTGCGTTCAGCGTCGTAATCCCGGTGTCGCTCTCCACGCCTGCGAACAACGTCACGGTGTACGAGACCTTCCAGCTGCTCGGTGGCGGGCGTCCGGGGTCGGGCGCGGGGCTGATGCTGGTGGAGCAGGACTGGACGGTCGTGCCGGAGCCTGCCAGCATGATGGCGCTGGCGACGGGGCTGGGCGGCTTGCTGCTGCGCCGGCGGAAAGCCTGAAGCCCTCCTTTCTGCAGGGAACATCACAAGGACGGCAACGACGCCGTCCTTTTTTTCTTTGCACAGGAGAAACCGCTTCACGAGCGAATCGTATACCCGTATGATGCGACGGTTCCTCTGGAGCACACTGAGCATTCTGATAATGCTGGCAGGGCTGGGTTGCGCCGGCGAGAACAAGGTCGGCGTGGTTTCTGGTACCGTTACCGACATCGAGGGCGAACCCGTCGCGAACGCGGAGGTCTTTGCCGCCAACTCGGTCAACAGCCAGACCCGCTCTCTCCATAACGGCACTTACTATCTGACCAACGTGCCCGACCGTTTCACGATTATTCGCGCCCGCGCCGTGATTAACGGCGTGGAGTACACGGGGCAAAACGTGGCGCAGGTGTTCGAGAACGAACAGAGCAAAAATGTGAACATCATGATTGCCCCTGTGAGTCAGCAGGGAACGATTGAGGGCTTTGTGCGCGACCCGTTTGGCGCAGGGATCGAGGGCGCGCGGGTGTTCGCAGGGGGCGCGCTCAGCAGCGCGTTCGCGATTACCGACCGACGCGGCTTCTATCGCCTTTCAGGACTGCCTGCAGGGTACGAGTACCCGGTTGTCGCCTCCGCGCCCGACTATGAGAACGATAAGCGCACGGCGCAGGTGGTCGCGGGACAAACGACGATTATCAGCTTTACCCTCAACCGCTCAGTGAACCGCCCCGTGCAGACGCCCCTGAACTTAGAAGCGACGGCATGGACGATGCCGCGTACCCTGACCGCCACGCGCAGCGGGCGTGAACGCGACGCCTACAACGCAATCCGCGCCCTGTTTGATGAGAAACCACGCTCGCGCCGTACCGTCGCCTCGCGTTTCGCAAGCGACTACTGGATCGAAGTCGACCTCAGCTGGGAGTACCAGGAGCAGGCGAGCCTGCTGGGCTACGGGATTTATCGCGGACGCACTATTGAGGAGCTTAATCGCAACGCGATTGCGTTCTTGCGCGATCCGCTCGCCGACTTCTTCGCCGACTTAGACCCCGCCCTGCAGCCGAATGTGACCTACTATTACGAGATGGTCGCCCTCAACACGGATTACCTCAGCGACCTGCCTGGCACGGTCTCCGGGCGCAGTAATCGCGTGAGTGCGCGTCCGTTCACGCCTATCGCGATTACACGCCCCTTCCCCAACGAAATCGTGGACGGGTTGATCCTGCAGTGGACGCCTGTGCCCAACGCCGACTATTACCTCGTGCTGATTTACGACCGCTTCCCTGATTATAATGTCGCGCCCTACTATCCCGCCGATTTGAGCAATCCGGGCGCGGCGAAGGTGTTCGCGCCTGCGACCTCGCTGGTCTACACGGGTCCTGCGTTAGTGAGCGGGCGCACCTACTACGCGGTGGTGCTGGCGTTCACGAATGACCGCA
>JAOAES010000105.1 GCA_026416655.1 Fimbriimonadales bacterium | reverse complement strand
CCGCTGAATGACAGCCCCACATTTTTTCAGCTCCTCAGCGATGGCTTCCGAATCCAGCTTGGTCAGGTTCACATGGTCGTAGGTGTGGTTGCCTATCTCCTCGCCTGACTCGTGAAGTAGCTGAATCAGTTCGGGATGCTTTTCTGCCATCTTGCCGACCACGAAAAAGGTGGCATGCACCTTATAGCGCTTCAGTATCTCCACGATGCGGGGGGTGTAATCCGGATGGGGACCGTCGTCGAAGGTGAGTGCAATCCAGCGGCGTTTGGGATCGCCCCGCATCAGTTTCCGCAAGGTGATGTTCTGTTCTATCTCGGCGTCATGTTGCGACTGCAGTTCGCTGGGGCTTTTGTAGATCTCTGGGGTAGGGAGCGACTGCGCCGTCCCCGTAGCGGAGGAAGTAGCCCCACGCTGCCCGCAACTGCAGAGTACTACACCCATCAAGCAGCAGACGATTAATAGCAACCCGCGTGCATTTAGGTACTTCAAGCTCATCCCTCCTTGTGCTTCGTGTGTATATTCAGCCGCTCCAGTATCTCGGTAAGCATGCGATTCTGGTGTTCGAGGTGGAGCAGGATTGTCTCGACATAATGTTCGGTCTTCAGGTTCACCTCGTAATCGTTTCGAGCTTCGATTTCGGCGTTCAGGTTCAACACATTTTGTCCGACCATCAGCAGGGGCATCAGTAGAATCTGGATGAGGTTGGAGATAAAGAGCCAGAGGACGAAGCCGGTGGGTGGATCGAAGCGCAGGGGCTTAGGTGCGAGGATATTCCAGCCGAGCCAGAGCGCGCTCCAACCTGCGATGAGGAAGAAAAACCCCATCGTTCCGACGCGCTTGGTCACTGCCAGCGCCAACCGCTCCATGCGGGTAAGCTGACGCTGACGCTCTTCAGCAACGTTGCGTGTTGGTTTGTGTTGTTGTTTAATCTCCTCGAGGCGAGGCGGATGGGTATGTGACATACGAACCTCCGGGCAGGATTATACACGAGGGAAGCGAGCGGGTATACTCGCGCTATGCCTGAGGAGTTTACTTATCGGGATGCGGGCGTCGACATCGATGCGATGAACCGTGCGCTGGAGAGTATCAAGGAGAGCGTGCATCGCACTTTTACGCCAGCCGTGCTGTCGCAGATGGGGTCGTTCGGCGGGATGATGGCGCTGGATGTAAGCGGCTACCGACAGCCCGTGATTGTCGCGAGCATCGACGGAGTGGGCACGAAGGTGCGCGTCGCGCGCATGATGGGACAATATCGCGTGTTAGGGCACGACCTCGTGGCGCACGGGGTGAACGACCTGCTGGTGCAGGCGGCGAAGCCCTTGTTCTTTCTGGACTATCTGGCGATGTCGAAGCTGGAGCCTCAGGTGTTGCAGGAGGTAGTAGACGGCGCGTCGGAACTGTGTCAGCAGCTGGGGATTGTGTTGCTGGGGGGCGAAACGGCGGAGATGCCCGATGTGTATATGCCCGGCGAGGTCGATGTGGCGGGCTGTATCGTCGGGTTGGCGGAGTTTCAACAGATTCCCACGCCGAGCCGCGTGCAGGTGGGCGACGCAGTGATCGGCATCGCCTCGAATGGGCTGCACACGAACGGCTATACGCTGGCGCGGCGCGTGTTTTTCGATATCGCGAACATGCGCCTCGATGAGCCGCTGCCCGAAATCGGGATGACCCTCGGCGAGGCGTTGTTGCAACCGCACCGCCCCTACCTCAACGCCATCTTGCCCTTGCTGGAGAGCGACACGATTCACGGGATGGCGCACATCACGGGCGGAGGCTTCTACGACAACATTCCGCGCGCTTTGCCCAGCGATATGCGCGTGGTTATCGACCGCCGTAGCTGGGAGACCCCGCCGCTGTTTATGCTCATTCAGCAACTGGGGAATGTGCCCGACGCGGAGATGTTTCGCGCCTTCAATATGGGCATCGGCTTCGTGCTGATTACGGCGCGCGAGCGGGCACAGGATGTGCTGACCAGCCTGCAAATCTCGGGCGAACAGGCGTGGCTCATCGGCGAGGTACAGCGCGGCTCCCGCGAAGTGCAAATTATCTGAGGTATACTTCAAGCGCGATGCCCAAGACGCTCAACGCTCGCACAAAGCGCACAACGCGCCCCCAAAAACGCGCCGAGCGCACGCCCACGCCTGAACAGGCGCGGGAAGTGCTGCCGCGGCTCCAGTCGCTTGAACTGCCTGTAGGAGACGGAGATCGTATGGAATCCGACTGGCATGTGGTGCATATCAGCCTCATCGATGAACTCGTGCGCCTCCATCTGGGCGCCTCATCCGACTACTTCTGCGGCGGGAATATGTTCCTCTCCTTCAGTCTGGAGCAGGCGCAGGAGATTAT
>JAOAES010000102.1 GCA_026416655.1 Fimbriimonadales bacterium | reverse complement strand
CAGCGCGTCGTAAATCCGAAAAGTCATTTGCTGCGACGAGTTGGTCAGGGGCGCGCCGCCTTGACGCAGGAACCCCTGATAGGTGAACGATTGCGACACGCCCTGCGCAGGCGCGCCACTCAGCATTCCAAGCGCGAGAATTGCGCCAACTCCAAAAGCGTAGAATCTCTTCATAGTTGTCTCCCAACTTCGCGGTCGTGCGAAGTCTGACCCTCAGTATAATCATCGAAAATCACAGAATCCTCACAAAGGGAACTCGGAGTACGCAAACCGATTTTTTCGCTTTCAGGTATTCTATCGCTGGAGGCGACCATGCTGAAGGGATTCAGAGAGTTTATCGCGCGAGGGAACGTCGTCGACCTCGCTGTGGCGGTGATTATCGGTGGCGCATTTGGCAAAGTTGTGACGTCCTTGGTCGAAGATGTGCTGACTCCTGTGTTAGGCGCGTTGGGCGGCGCGCCCGACTTCTCCGCGCTGAAGCTTGGGCCTGTCAAGATTGGCAACTTCGTGAACTCGGTGGTGAACTTCCTCATCGTGGCGGCGGCAATTTACTTTGTGGTCGTTGCGCCAGTGCAAAGACTGCATGAACGGAAAAAGCGAGCCGAAACACCCCCGCCACCCCCCGAACCTTCTGAAGAAGCCAAGCTCCTGCGCGAGATTCTGGAAACGCTGAAGGCAAGGGAGCAAGGCTGAGAAGTTAGTCAGGGCGTGTCGCGTAAGCAGTGCGCATAGTTTTGTTCCAAGCTCGCGACGACCTTCAGCGGACGCCTGTCCGCTGCCGTTGCTGCAGCGTCGCTTGGCTGTCGCTTTCGGCTATCGCTCAGCAAAAGGCGGGTTCGACAGTCGGCTCATCGCCTTGCACTACTCCTACCAATCCAATAGGGTATAATCCTCGCTCGAGTACGAAGGAGGCGTTTTCACCATGGCACAGGTTTGCGAAGTATGTGGCAAAGGTCCGATGTTCGGCAACAGCATCCAGCACAAGCATTCGGGGCAGTGGCGATATCGCGCTCCGAAAACGAAGCGTCAGTGGTCGCCGAATCTGCAGACGGTGCGCGCCTATGTGAACGGTGGTAAGACCGTGCAGCGCATTCGGGTCTGCACGCGCTGCCTGAAGGCGGGCAAGGTGCTGCGCGCCGTCGGATGAACTGGGACGCCCTGCTGGAACCTCTGTCTCGGCTCTGCATCGGCGTACCACGCCGTGCGGAGCCGTTGCGTCGTCATACCACTCTGCGCGTCGGGGGACCCGCCGCGCTCTTTTACAAAACGCGCGACCTCGAGGAGTTCGCCCGAATCTCCATCTGGGCACACACCAACGCCGTGCCTGTGTTCATCATGGGACACGGTAGCAATATACTGGTCAGCGACAAAGGCGTTCCTGCACTCGTCCTCTACAACGCCTGCCAGCGGATGGCGATTGGCGAGGTGACCTACGCCGAGACGGGCGTGGCGTTCCGCGATCTGTTTCTAAAGACAGCGCAAGCGGGGCTAAGCGGGCTGGAGTTCGCTGTCGGCATTCCGGGCACGCTGGGCGGCGCGCTGGTGTCGAATGCAGGCGCGTACCGCAGCAACGTTGCCGACTTGCTCATCGAGCTGGATCTGGTCTCGGAGGGCGTGCGCATGCAGACCTCGCCTGAGTGGATGGAGTTTGCGTATCGCGACAGTCGCCTGCGCCGTCCGAACGCGCCGCCGACCAGCTTGCTCGCGGTGCGGATGCGCCTCAAGCCCGACCGCCGACTCGACATTCTCCGTCGGGCGCGCGGATTCCAGCTCCAGCGCATCCTCAAGCAGCCGCCGGAGTCATCGGCAGGCAGCTTCTTCAAAAATGTGTACGACCGTGCGCTGGCGGAGCGGCTGCCGAATCTGCCTGCGCCGATGCGGGAGGCGGGCGTCGTGCCTGCAGGTTATCTCATCGAGGCGTGCGGGCTGAAAGGCTACACCGTGGGCGGCGCGTGCGTCTCGCGCAAGCATGCGAACTTCCTCATCAACTGCGGCTGGGCAACTGCACGCGACTTCGATACACTTGCAAACCATATCGAGCGCGTCGTGTACGAAACCTACGGTGTGTCGCTGGAGCGCGAGGTGCTGCGCGTCGGGGATTGGGAAGAGACGGCGTGTGTGCCATAATATTTGCTGGAGGCGGCGATGCGCATATCAGGATGGGGTTTTCTGGGACTTATCGCGACGCTCTTGCTCGCGGGTTGTCAGCGCACTCCCTATACGCAAGCGGATGTGCATGAAGCGATTGCCGAGCGTCAAAGTCAGACACAGCTCGAGATCGAGCGGGGCGTGCGCGCCGCGCCGCCCGTTGAAGTAGAGACGCCCCCCACAGGTGGGACGCCATCCACAGGGAATCAAACCGCGCCGAATCCGGGTGGCGTGGAGCTGCCGCCGCCCAATCGCTACGATACACCTGCCCCGCGCACTTCAGGCAACGATATGCCTGTACAATCCCCCCCTGCCGTCGGTGATGTGAAGCTGGATCCGCGCACCGGGCAGTACGGAATCCAGCCCCCCGGCGCGCCAGAGACTTACACCATCCCGCTGGACAGACCACAGGGGCAGTAGCGACTTTTCTGAGCTTTTCGCTCCTGCAAAACGGCTGACTTGGCGCGCGCATAGGTCCCCACGCTCAGGTATAGTCTATCGCGATGACCGACTTCGAGCGCGAACTGAGCATCCTGATTAAGGCGCGTTATCCCCTGATTTACTTACAGACGGTGGAGGAGGCGCGCGTGGAGGAGTTAATCAAACATCTCGCGCAGCAATGGGGCAAACGCCTGCACACTTGGACCTTCACGCGGGGCTACGAACCGCCCATCCCCGCGCCC
>JAOAES010000098.1 GCA_026416655.1 Fimbriimonadales bacterium | reverse complement strand
AACGCGCGGATTTCGGCGTTGGAGTACCTGCGCCGCCCTGAGGCGAGCTACGCGATGTTGCAGCAGCTGTTTCCTGATGTGCTGCACGCCCCTGCCGAAATCGCCGAGCGCGTGGAGATTATCGCGAAGTACGATGTCTACCTGCGCAAGCAGCAGCAACAGATCGAGCAGATGCGCAAGGTGGAACACTGGCGGATTCCCGACGACATAGATTACGAGTCGCTGAGCGCGATTTCCAAAGAGTCGCGGGAGAAGCTGGCGCGAGTGCGTCCGCGCACGGTGGGGCAGGCGGCGCGCATTCCGGGCATTCGCCCTGCCGACATCGCGTGCTTGATGGTTTATCTGCGGGCGCGCGTGACGAAGTAGCTTAAGAGGAACTCAGGAGCCGCCCGGCTTCACGATATGAACCTGCACGCCTCTGTAGAGCCGCTCCAGCTTTTTGGCGCCCGTCTCGCCCAGCACAGCGGCGGCGGTGGCGAGGCTGTCGGCGGTAATCCCGTCGCGCGCCCGCACCCGCGCCAATACAAGATTCGTAAGCCCCAGCCCCGTGCGCGGGTCGATAATATGCGCGTAGCGCACGCCGTCGATCTCCACATACTGCTCCGTGCTGCCTGAAGTGGAGAGCGCGGCGTTGCTCAAAATCGTAGCGCCGCCCTCCGTCAGTTCAATCCGCCACCCCTGCTCCCCCGGCGGCGTATTGCCCGCCACGATGTCGCCACCCATCTGAATCAGGGCGCGCGTGATGTCGTGCCTGCGCAGGACGCGCAACGCCCAGTCACAGGCGTAGCCCTTCGCGATGCCCCCCAAGTCCAGTTGCATCCCCTCCGCTTTCAGGCGCACGGCGCGGCGCGGCAGGCTCAGCTCCATCAGGCGGTAGCCCGACCGCGCTTTCGCGCTGCGCAGCGTCGCCTCGTCGGTCAGCTTGCCTGTGTGTCGCGCCTCGCGCCAGAGTCTGACCAGCGCGCCGACCGTCACATCGAACGCGCCGTCGGTCTGCTGCGCCAGCTTCTGTCCGCGCCACAGCACATAGAACAGTTTGGGGCTGACCCTTACCCAGCGTCCTACCGCCTGCTGACAGAGCGAATTGAGCTCGCTGTCGGCGCGATAGTCGCTCATCATCTGCTCTAACTCGCTGATGCGCGTGTAGGCGGCGCGGCACGCCCGCACCGCCCGTTCCTCATCATGGGCGTAAACGATGATACGCGCGTCCACGCCCATGCGAACCTGCGTGAACTCGAACCGTTGCAACCCCATTCGATTCCGCAGGATACCTCAGCGCACGCGAATCACGCGCCTGTCCATAAACTCGTCGCCGAACAGGTTGCGCACTCGCACCTCGACGATGTGGAACCCGCGCGGCAGATTGGGCGGCAGGTTCGCCCGCCACAGATGCACGGCAGGGTTAATGCCGGGCAGAGGTCTGCCGGGCAGTTTGAACTCCTGCTCCTGCTGTTTGAGCGCGGCGTAGGCGGGGTCGGGCGTGTCGGTAATCTGTTGCATGCGAACCCACTGCCCGTCGCCGATGCGCATCTCCACCGTGCAACGCTCCGAGCCGAAGAAGTAGTTCACCAGCACAGGCGTCTCACTCGTTTTCGCGTGGTCTACCTCATCCGGCGTATAGATGTGCATCTGATAGTCGGGGGGTCGGCGCGCCGCCTGATAGCGCACTCGATAGCGGTTGCGGTTCACATCGAGCCACAGATAGCCGTTGGGCGTCCCATCGCGCATGGTGGTGTGCGGGATGCCAATTGGGTCGGGCGCGCCCGTCCACCAGCTGCCGCAGACCGTCACGGCGTTGATGTGATGATGGGGCGCGCGTCCCTTCCAGCCCGCGTCCGCGCCGAAGAAGCGATGCTGCTGCACATGGGTATGCGCCGAGAACGAAAGTGTGTTCGGGAACGGCGCGAGCAGTTCAAAGACCTGTCGCCGCTCCGCGTCGGGCCACTCCCACATTGGGATATGCATCAGCAGCACGATAAAGTCGTTCCGGTTCACATGGCGTAGGTAGTTGCGGATGAACTCGATCTGTCGCTCGCCCAGCCCCGCGACATACCGCCCGCGTTGCCCCTCGCGCGCGCCCTGCCACACCACATCGTCCAGCACGAGGTAGTGCGTCCGTCCCCACTGGAACGCATAATAGTTCGGTCCGAAGTAGCGGTGCCATGTCTCATCGCTGTGCTGGTCGTCGGGCGAGTCGAAGTTGATGTCGTGGTTGCCCAGCACATAGTAAATCGGGACGCCAATCTGTCCCATCATTTGCGTCAGCGCGGGGAACAGGCTCAGGTCGTCAAATAACACATCGCCCAGCACCACGCCGAAGGCGGCTTCCTTTGTGCCGATGAGTTCGCGCACGACGTCGCGCCCGATGTAGAACACTTCTGTCAAGTCGCGCGGCTGCGTATCGCCGAACATCAGCGCGGTGTAGCGGTCGGACTCACGCTGCGGATACAGTGGGAAGTCTACAGAGGCGGGCAGCGGTCCCGTCGGGCGCACGCCGCCGTAGCGCACGGGAATCGAGCCGTTCGGTTTATGCACATAGTAGAAGCGGGGCACATTACTTTCTGAGACGGGCGTCATCCACCCGCGCGGCTTCACCACGAACAGGATCGTGTCATCGTCCACAGGCAGGCGATAGCGTCCCTGCGCGTCCGTTTTCACCACCTCGCGCTGATTGGAGACCAGCACATTCGGCACGCCCGGCTCGCCCGCGTCGCGAATCCCGTTACGGTTGCGGTCATGAAACACTATACCGGTTGCGAACTGCTGCGCCAGCGCGCTCAAGGCAAAGCTCAACAACAGCCCTATGAACCCAAAACGCCAGAATCGAATACGCATGCGTAGATGATACACGATGGGAATGTGAAGAGTGGGTTAAGTCCTCTACGATAGGGTACACTACCGTTGTGGAGGTTGGCTATGTCAATCAAGGAACAGCTCATCGAGGGTCTGAACACTGACCTGGCGAACGAGTATCAGGCGATTATCACCTACATCACCTACGGCGCGACCGTCACGGGCATCTATCGCGAGGAGATGAAGGAGTTCTTCATGCGCGAAGTGCCCGACGAACTCCGCCATGCCGAGTATCTGGCGAACAAGATTGCCGCGCTGGGCGGAACGCCGATTACTACCCCAGTGGCTGTACCCCCTGCAAGCGACCTGAAGCAGATGCTGCTGAATGTGCATCGCGCGGAGGAGGAGACCATCGCCCGCTACCTGCAACGGCGCGAGCAGGCGGAGCAGCTCGGCGACTTCGGGCTGGTGAATGACCTGGAAGATATCATCTCCGACGAAACGAAGCATAAAGAGGCGATCGAGATGATTCTGCGGGGGCTGTAGTAGATATGCCCATCCTGGAGAGCCACATCAACCCGAACGACGCCGAGTTTCAAGCGAACAAGGCGTATTACGAAGAGCTTTTAAAGCAGTACCGCGAGGCGTTGGCATGGGCGCAAGCGGGCGGCGGCGCGGACGCCCTCGCCAAACATCGCGCCCGCAATAAACTCACCGCTCGCGAGCGCATCGACGCGCTGATTGACCCCAACACGCCGTTTCTGGAACTCGCGCCGCTTGCTGCGTACAACATGTATAACCACGAAGCCCCATGCGCGGGCGTCGTGGCGGGCGTGGGAATCGTTCACGGCAAAGAGTGCATGATTGTCGCCAACGACGCCACCGTCAAGGGCGGAACCTACTTCCCCATCACGGTCAAGAAGCATCTGCGGGCGCAGGAAGTCGCGCTGGAGAACCGCTTGCCGTGTATCTACATGGTGGACTCGGGCGGCGCGTTTCTGCCCCTGCAGGCGGAGGTGTTCCCCGACCGCGACCACTTCGGGCGCATCTTTTACAATCAGGCGCGGATGTCCGCGTTGGGCATCCCGCAAATCGCGATTGTGATGGGGTCATGCACGGCGGGGGGCGCGTATGTGCCCGCGATGAGCGACCAGACGATTATCGTCAAACAGCAGGGCACGATTTTTCTGGGCGGTCCGCCGCTGGTGAAAGCCGCCACGGGCGAGGTGGTCAGCGCGGAGGAACTCGGCGGCGCGGATGTGCATACCCGAATCTCGGGCGTGGCAGACTACTTCGCCGACGACGACCTGCACGCCATCCAGATTGCCCGCGAGATTGTGGCGAACCTGAACCTGCGCAAAGAGCTGCCCGCCGACCTCCAGCCCCCCGAAGACCCGCTGTACGACCCCGCCGAGATTTATGGCATCCTCCCACGCGACCTGCGCCAGCCGTTCGAAGTGCGCGAGGTGATTGCCCGCATCGTGGACGGCAGTCGGTTTTTGGAGTTCAAGGCGCGGTTCGGGCAGACGCTGGTGTGCGGCTTTGCCCACATTCACGGCTTCCCCGTCGGCATAATCGCGAACAACGGCATCCTGTTCTCCGAGAGCGCGCAGAAAGGGGCGCACTTCATCGAACTCTGCTGCCAGCGACGCATCCCGCTGGTGTTCCTGCAGAACATCACGGGCTTCATGGTGGGCAAGAAGTACGAGAACGAGGGCATCGCCAAGCACGGCGCGAAGATGGTGACGGCGGTCGCCAGCGCCGAAGTGCCCAAGTTCACGGTGATTATCGGCGGCTCCTACGGCGCGGGCAACTACGCGATGTGTGGACGCGCCTATCAGCCCCGCTGGCTGTGGATGTACCCCAACGCCCGAATCGCCGTGATGGGCGGCGAGCAGGCAGCGAATGTGCTGCTCACCGTCAAACTGGATCAGCTCGCCGCCAAAGGGCAGACGATGAGCGAGGAGGAGCAAGCCGCCTTCAAGCAGCCGATT
>JAOAES010000089.1 GCA_026416655.1 Fimbriimonadales bacterium | reverse complement strand
GCCACAGGGCGCGGACAGTTCCTGACAGGCAACAGCGACAATCCGAACACTGCGGGGCTACAGATTCGCGTGACGGCGACTGCGCCCGGAACCTACGGGCGTGTGCATTTCACACGCGGCGTCGCGGATCAGGTGCGCTTGTTCGCACGTCAGGTGACCGATATTGTGAACGGCGATATCCAGAACGCAACGAACACTCTGCGCGACCAGATGAGCGCGATCGATCGGCAAATCGAATCGATTCGCGAAGAGGTGAGTCGGCGACAACTTATGCTGCGCGAGCAGTTTGCCCGTATGGAACGCGCGATTAGTCAGATGCAGAGTCAGGGCGCGCGGCTGGCAGCGTTTGCTTCCAGCTTGCCACGTCCTGGCTCAGGATAATCCGAGGGAGGCAAGATAGGTAATGTACGGTGGCGTGAACGGTTATGAGCGATACTTGGAGACAGCGGTAGAGACCGCCAGCCCCGCGCGGCTGATTGTGATGCTCTACGATGGCGCAATCCGCTTCATCAACGAAGCCCTCTACGCGATGCGCCAGCGCGACTATGAGACACAGAACGCCCGACTGCAGCGCGCCCAGAAAATCCTCGCGGAACTCATCAGCAGCCTTGACTTCGACAAAGGCGGCGAAATCGCTGAGAACCTGTTCCGCTTATACACCTACATGTACAATCAGCTGGTCGAGGCGAACCTGCAAGACAGCCCGGAGCGGCTGGAGCATGTCGTAGACCTGCTCTCCGACCTGCGTGAAGCGTGGGATACTATCGCGACCGAAGCGGAGGCGCAGGTGCGAATGCCTACGGCGAAGGTGAGTTTGCATGGCTAAATCGCTCATTGAGACCCTGTTGCACGACTTCTGGATGCTGAGCCTCTGCCTGGAGGATGCCATCGAGGAGGAGCGCTGGGACGAGGTGGCGGGACTGCTCCAGCGACGCGAGGAGAGCCTGCGGATGCTGGAAAAGCTGGAGCCTGACCCGAACTGGCTGCCCTTGCTACGCCGCGCCCTGGACGCCGACGAACGCTGTCAAGCCCTATTGCGTCGCAAACAGCGCGCGTTGCTCACCGACCTGGAGCAGGAAACCCTGCAGCGTCAGTGCGCCGACTCCTACGAAACGCCTGCTCACCTCGACTGGAAGTTTGAGGCGGAGGGATGAGGCTTATTCGTCGGCGTGGACGCCGACGCTACGGTTTTCTTACGTGGCGTCGGCGTCCACGCCGACAATCACAGAGGGCAGCGTTATTCCTCCGCCGCCCCTTTCACTTCGACGGTAATCGTCGCCTCAATATCGGCTTCCCAGCGGATGGGCACCGTGTAAGTTCCCGCCATCTTAATCGGATCCAGCAGATCGATGGTGCGCTTGTCCACGCGCACGCCGTGCTGTTGCTGAATCGCCTCGGCGATGGCGTCGGCGGTCACCGCGCCGAAGAGCTTGGTGGAGTTGGGCGCGGTGCGTCCCTGAATCGTAACGGTTTGCCCGTTCAGTTTGGCAGCGATTTCACGCGCCGCCTGACGGATTTGCTCCGCGCGTTCTTTACGCACGCGCTCGCGCTCCGCGCGCGCTTTCAGATTGCCTTTCGTAGCGGGCACCGCCCAGCCTTTCGGGATCAGGTAGTTGCGCGCATAGCCGCCCGCCACTTTTTTAATATCGCCCGCTTTGCCCAAGTTGGGCACGTCGCGCACCAGAATCACTTCCATCGTATTTGCCTCCTTAGCGTTGAATGCGTATGCCGAACGCGGGCTGGTTGCGTCGGAAGGGGCTGTCGAGTCCACCCCAGAGCCATACGCCCTCCGAGATGCGCCAGTGTAGCCGCGCATGCCCGCGCCAGTTGTTCGGATCGAACAGGTCAAGCGTCAATAGACCCTGCTCGCTGAACCTATAGTCTACCCCAAAACCTGCTTTCGCGCCATAGATGCCATAGCGCAGGAGCAGACCAGAACTGAGCGGCGTCCCATACTGCGCGATGAGGTGGTCCGACTCGGTGAAATCGTACAGCCCAATCCGCAGCTGGTTCTGGTTTTGCAGGTAAAAAGTGGCAATCAGGTCGGTGCGATAGCGCTCAAGGTCGGTGTTGTAGCCCATATCGAGCAGGTAGGTCGCGTCGCGTACGCCGAAGGTGCGTGCGCTGGCGAAGTTTTCCAGCGACTCGTTCACTTTGCGGAACGAATCGCTCGCCTGCTGGAGGACGGGGCGCGCCTCGTTGAGCGTTTCATTTAGATTGCGCGTGAGCGCTTCGGCGTTGTCCAGCACGGCGCCGGTTTTGTCGGCAAGCTCAATCGCGCGTTCACTCACCGTGCGCACATTTTCGACGGTCGCTTTCAGATTTTGCTGAACGTCCTCATCGGCGACGAGCTGGTTGACTTCCTCGAGAATCTGTTCTACGCGCTCGGCACTGGCGCGTGCGCTGGCGAGGGTAGCACGCAGGTCTTGGTTGAGCTGTGGGTCATTAAGCAGTTGATTGGTCGCCTGGAGGGCGCGGTTCATCTCGCGCGTGGCGTCGGCGGCGCTGGCGAGCAGGCGGCGCACCGAGCCGCGATTCTCACTGAGCAAACCTTCCGCCTGCGCCAGCAAGCGCGTGGTCTGGTTCGTGGCGCGTTCAACCGCCTGTAGTGTATCTTGTACGGCGGTGCGCAGTTGCTGGTCTTCCAGTAGGGCGCGCGCCGCGGCGAGTGTGCGTTGAACCTCCTGCAAAGTCGCCTCGATTTCAGGGGCGAAGCGGTCAAAGGCACGACTGAGGTCTAAGGGCGGCTCGCCGTCCACCACGCTTCCTGCAGTCAGCACGCCGCGCACCTGGTCAGGCGGGACAATCTCCACGCGCGTCTCGCCCGGCAACAACAGCCCACCAGAGAGCCGAAAAGTGGAGCCTTCCGGAATCTGCACCGCGTTGCGAATCGCCAGAGTGAGAGTCGCTTTCGGGGGCGTCCCTTCCAGCTCGACCGCCTTGACAAAGCCCACGGGCACACCTGCCATCAGCACCTGTGCCCCCGCCGACACATTCCGCGCGTCTGCAAAGCGCGCCTTGATTAGATAATGTCCTCGATCGGAGAAGCGCGCCTGCAGAAACTGCAAGCCGACGAGGAGCAGCGCTATGCCTAAGAGCAACACCGCGCCCACACGCACTAAGTCAGACCGCATCGGCATAAGAGTACCTGATTTAAGGCTTTACTTCCCAGACGCGCGTGGTCTGAATCTGGATTTTCAGTTCCGACACGCCCCGAAACTCCAGCAGGCGCAGGCTCCCCTCGCGGGCGGGCAGGTAGCTACGCACCTGCGGCGCAAGGGCGCACCAAGCTTTTGCTTCGTCTTCATCCTGCGCGATCCCGACGCTCTCCATATCGAAAGTGAACACGCGAAACGCCTCGCTCAGACGCGCCAACAGCGACGGCGGCAGGGCGACCGTAAAAATCGCCTCCACCCCTTGCGCCTTCCAGCGAGGGTTGTCCTGATCGGGTTCGTACTGGGCGCAGGTTTCCACCACCTCGGCGCCCAGCTCACGCAGAGCCTGTTCCTGCGCCGCGAGTAGCGCGTGCCGCGAAATCACCACGCTTTTCATACCGACGGTATAATACCCCCGTGCGCTGGGTTTACTGGGTGGACGCGCTACTGTGCCTGCTGATAGTCTATTACTTCCTGCCCGACCTGACGGGCGAATCGCGCGAGCGACTGCTGAGCCTCGAATACTGGCGGCTGCGCCTGCGCGGCGAGCATCTGCTGACGCGCGAGGGCGTGCTGTGGCGCGGCGACCCCCGCGCGCCCGTCGTCGCGCTCACCTTCGACGACGGACCCGACCCCGAAACGACCCCCCGCATTCTGGACATCCTGAAACAGGAGGGCGTCAGGGCGACCTTCTTTGTGGTGGGAACCAAGCTCAAGCGGTATCCCGCACTGGCGCGGCGGATCGAAGCAGAAGGGCACGCGCTCGGCTGCCACAGCTACGACCACCAGCGACAAACCGACCTCACGGAGGAGCAGGTCTGGCGGCAGATCCGCGACTGTCAGGTTCTGGCGCGTCGGGCAGGCGTGCATCTGGTGGCGTATCGCCCGCCGTATCTGGCGCAGAACGCGACAGTCCGCCGTGCGGTGCAACGCTGGCGCATGCCCCTCGTGATGGCGACGGTGCTGGGCGAGCCAGCGCACGCGCCTCCGAACCATCGCTGGGTCTACCGCTACGCTCGCCGCGCCCATAACGGCAGCATCTTGCTCCTGCACGACACCTATCCCCATGCCGCCGACGCACTGCCTGAACTCATCCGCGCCCTGCGCCAGCGCGGTTTCGAGTTTGTGACGATTCCAGAGATGGTGGAGCGGTTGCAGGCGGAGCGGGGTCGTCGGGAACCGCGCTCCGCAACTTTACGCGACTAAAGACCTTGCAAGAACTGCGCCAACTGCTCCCGCCCGATTACCTGCGACCCCGTCTCCTGAAACCAGCGGTCTGCGAAGGCGGGGCTGGGCGGGTCAGGAAACACAACCGCCGAGCGTTGCATTCCCAGATTGAGCAGGCTGTTGAGCCGCTTGACCTGACGCGGTTCGTCGTCGTAGAGCGCGTTCGCGCTCTTGCATTCCAGCACCGCGAGGCGCAAATCGCCGCGCGGGTCTGCAACAACCAGCAACAAATCCGCCTCACAGACCGCGCCTCCCGCTGCTTCCAGCTTCACATTCCGTTTTGCCAGCAGTAGCCGTGCGCCCAGTAGCTTCCGCGCCTCCTGTGCCACATACATCTCGAACCAGCCCCCCGAAAGATAGTTATGTACATAGGGCTGGCGGCGCGCCTTCAAGCGGATACAACGCTCTTTGCGGTGGTACTCATAGACCTGCAACATATACAGGTCGGACAGACGCTTGCCCGTACTCGTCAGCACCGAGATGGCTTTTTCAGGCATCCCGGCTAAATCCACGAACACGGGGCGCGGGCACTGCAGCGTGGCGCGTAGCTCCTCCAGCATGCCCTGCGTGAGGGCGTAGTGCTGCCCCATAAAATGCGCCAGCTGCATACGCCCGCGCACCACTTCGTTTTCAGGCTCAAGACTCATCGCTTCTACGATGCGCAGCTGTCGTCCCGTCAGGTAGCGATGCAGGTAGGCTTCCGCGTGCTGCGCGGTAGGAGCGGCGTCAGTGGGCGGCGCCGATAACGCAGGCGCAGCTGAGTTTTTAGCCTGTTGGGGCGCAGCCGGGCGACCCTCCAGCAGACCGCGAATCGCTCGCAACTCATCCAGAATTTGACCCAGCAGGGAGTGTAAATCCCCCTCCTTACAGACCTCTATTCGCATAGTGAATACTCATACTGATATTGCTCGAGAAGAGTTCCCGCATTTGTAGGGGGTACAGGAGTTTTTCTGGCAGTGGCGAACCCTCTAAAGGAGGGTTCCAACGATGGAAACAGGCATGGAGCGGCAGCTGGAGATTTATCGCAAGGGGCTGTTTGGCATGCCCGAACGGTTCCCGGTGGACGACGCCGACCTCGAAACGGCGGCGCGACAGGCGATGAAGCCCGAAGCGTTCGACTATGTCGCAGGCAGCGCAGGCACAGAAAGCACGGCGACGGCGAACCGACGAGCGTTCGAGCAGTGGCAAATCGTTCCCCGCTTCCTAAGGGATGTGTCCCAACGCGACTGGAGCGTGGAACTGCTGGGGCAGCGGTTCCCTGCGCCTGTGTATGTCGCGCCTGTGGGCGTGCAGGGGATTGTGCATCCCGACGGCGAGCGAGCGACGGCGCGGGCATGCGCCAAAATGGGGATTCCCTTCACGCTAAGCACCGTCGCCTCCTACTCCATCGAGCAGGTCGCAGAGGCGATGGGCGACGCCCCGCGCTGGTTCCAGCTCTACTGGAGCCGCAACCACGAGGTCGCCGCGAGCTTCGTGCGCCGTGCGGAGGCGGCGGGCTACAGCGCGATTGTGGTCACGGTGGACACCTTCATGCTGGCGTGGCGTCCCCGCGACCTGCGCCATGCCTACCTGCCGTTTATGCATGGCGATGGGCTGGCGAACTACTTTAGCGACCCTGTGTTCCGTGCCTTGCTTGCCGCGCCCCCGGAAGAAGACCCGGGCAGCGCGGTGATGCAGTTCGCCGCCATTTTCGGCAACCCCAGCCTCACCTGGGACGACCTCGCCTTCCTGCGCCAGCAGACGAAACTGCCCATCCTGCTCAAGGGGCTACTCCATCCCGACGACGCGCGGGAGGCGGTGCGGCGCGGCGTGGACGGGATTATCGTCTCCAATCATGGCGGCAGGCAGGTCGACGGCGCGATTCCTGCGCTGGACGCCCTCGACGCGATTCTACAGGCGGTCGGCGGGCAGGTTCCCGTGCTGTTCGACAGCGGGATCCGCACGGGCGCGGACGCGCTGAAAGCCCTCGCGCTGGGCGCGCGGATGGTGGGGCTGGGCAGACCGGTGATGTGGGCGCTGGGCATCGACGGCGAGAACGGCGTCCACACCTACCTGCGCAACTTCCTCGCCGATTTCGACCTGACGCTCGCGCTCACGGGACATAAGAGCCTGAGCGAAGTCAGTCGCGACGCCCTGCGATTCGTGGGGTATCCTTCTCCCTGATGAAAGTTCAACCGGTAGCGTGGCGCGACGGCGTCGTAGCGATTTTAGACCAGACGCAGCTGCCCGCGCGCGTGGTGATTGAAGAGTTCGACGACTGGCGCGGGGTGGCGGAGGCGATTCGGGCGATGAAGGTGCGCGGCGCGCCCGCCATCGGCATCGCCGCCGCCTATGGGCTGGCGTTAGCGGCGCGTCAGATTCAGACGAGCGCGATGGACGCTTTCCGCAGCGCGTTTGGCGAGGTGTGCGCCGCCTTCGCGCAAACCCGCCCGACCGCCGTGAACCTGTTCGGTGCGATTGAACGCCTGCAGCAGGTTGTCGCGCAGAGCCAGACGCCCGACGAGGCGCGCACGCGCCTGCTTGCCGAAGCGGAAGCGATTCAACGCGAGGACTACGAAGCCGACCGCGCGATGGCGGAGTATGGCGCGGCGTTGCTGCCCCCGAACGCCCGCGTGATGACCATCTGCAACACGGGCGCGCTCGCCACAGGCGGAATCGGCACTGCGCTGGGCATTATTCGCGTCGCCCACGAGCAGGGCAAACTCCAGCATGTATACGCCTGCGAGACGCGCCCCCGCCTGCAGGGGCTAAAGCTCACTGCGTGGGAACTCTTGCAGGAGGGGATCCCCTTCGAAATCGTCGCCGACGGCGCGGCGGGGACGCTGATGGCGCAGGGCAAGGTGGACGCTGTGATTGCTGGGGCAGACCGCATCGCCGCGAATGGCGACACGGCAAACAAAATCGGCACCTACACGCTCGCTGTGCTGGCGCACTACCACGGCGTCCCGTTCTACATCGCCGCGCCGGAGACCACCATCGACCCTGCCACGCCCGACGGAACGGCAATCCCAATTGAGTATCGCGATTCCGCAGAGGTCACCCACATCGGCGGTCTGCAGGTTGCCCCAACGGGCGCGCCGGCTTTGAACCCCGCGTTCGATGTCACGCCCGCAACGCTGATTACGGCGATTATCACCGAACGCGGGGTCTACCGCCCGCCATATCGGTTTTGACGGCTCGACAGAAGGGCAAGCTAAGCTCGTCGCTTACGCTTGCGTCCCAGCGCCGCCAGCCCCAGCCCTAACGCCGTCAAGCTCGCCGGCTCAGGAACCAGCGTTCCTTCCGCGCGCAGGTTGATATCGAGGTCGACATTCAGCCCAAGCTCCTCCAACGTCAGGTCGAAAATCAAGTTTGCCGTGTTGCCAGGCGGCAGAATTGTGGGCAAGCCGAACTCGAACGGCGGTAAGTCAAGGTTCGGGTTAAAGGTCTGGGAAAAGTTGAGCGGCTGCAGCGAGGTGATGAGCGCGTTGTTGCCGTTCACGACCACCTGTCCCTGCAACGGCAGCACGAAGGGGACGGTCTGGGCGAACGGATTGCCCAGTAAGTCGGCGGCGAAGGTCAGGTCAACCTGCACGCCCGCAGTGAAATTGTATTGGTCGGGTCCCGTGGGGGTCAACACGCCCGCGCCTGCGCCCGTCTGAGCCGCCGTGAACTGGCTCAGGTTCACCGTGCCAATCGGGAAGCTAATCCCCTGCGATGGCAAGACGTAAGTGGAGGTTGGGTTCCGCGTGCGGAACGACTCCCCCGCAATCGTGAGCGTCACGGGCAACACGGCAGGCCCGTTCGCCAGAAAATTCAGCGACAGGTTCTCAAAAGTAATCGTATTGTTGCTCCCGTCCACAGTGGCGCGGAAGGTTCCGCCTGCCTGCCGATTGATGTTGCCGCCA
>JAOAES010000352.1 GCA_026416655.1 Fimbriimonadales bacterium | reverse complement strand
GGGCTATCGCTCTGTCGCCCCTGTCGCGCTCGTCAACGACTGGATTGGCTACATCCTCACGCGCCACGAGTATCTCAAGGGCGGCTACGAGGCGACGGTCTCGTTCAACGGTCCCGACGCGGGCGAGGTAATCATGCAGGGCGTGCGCGAGGGCGTCCGCTTGCTCAAGACGTGAGCGTCTGCTTGAACTCGGCGATACGCTGCTGAATCTGCTCGCCGTCTTTACACTCGCGCGCGGCTTCGGCGATATAGTCCAGAAACGCGCCGAAAGCGTCCCGCCACTGCTGGTAGAGCGTCTGAATCCGCTGCTCCGCCTGCGGAGGCAGGTAATCGTAAATCGGGCGCGGCTGCCAGTCGTGCAGCATCTGCTCATACAGGGCGACTTCTTCCTGCATCAGTTCACGGGCGCGCCGATAATTGGCGTAGACGCCGCGTGCGTAGGAGATGGCTTCGAAAGCGTCGCGCAATCGCTGGTGCGGGTCGGCGGGCGGCGGTGGGGCGAAGGGGGGCGGCGTCTGTGCGCCATTGTGGGGCGCGCCGTCGCCTGAGCGCGCGGTGCCGACCTGTTCCCGTTGCTGACGCTCGGACGCGAGCCGTTCCCGTTCCAGCTCGCTGTAGATGCGCATCTGCTCGGTGCGCTCGCGCTCCTGCTCAAGGCGCAGCTGCTCCTGCTGGCGCTGTTCCTGTCGCGCCTGTTCGCGCGCCTCGCGTTGCTGATTGCGCTTCGCGGCGACCACCGCGCTCTGCACGGCGTCGTCCACAACCCGCCTGCGCCCCTGAAAGTACCCGCCTGCCAGCGCCAGCCCCAGCAACGGCAGAACCAGCAGTAGAGTCAACGCTACAAGCAGCAGGGGGTCGCGCGTCTCGCCGGCGGAAAACAGATAGAGTATGAACGCCAAGAGTGCGGTTGGCAGAATCAGCAACGCAAGCAGTACCAGCCCGCCCAGCCAGGCGGCGCGTCGGGCTTTCGCCGCGCCCCAGTCGAACAGGTAATACAGTTCGCTTATCCCGCGGCTCACGCCCCACACGGCGCGATACCAGAGCAGCGTCATCAGCACGCCCCCCAGCGAGGCAATCCAGAAGGCGAGCGACTCCCACTCTCCTATCGGACGCCCTGCCGCCACCAGCAGAATCTGCCCAATCGCCAGTCCAATCAGCACGGGCGCAACCCAGTGCAGCCAGTGCGGGATGACGAGCGACGGGTCGGTCGGCAAATGCGCCGCGTGCGCCGCCTCTTCGGGCGTCAGCGGCTCTATGGACTCCGCAGGTTCAGGGACAGCCAAATTCGTGGCGGGGGACGCGCCAGACGCCTGAGCCTGAGACGCGCCTTGCTCGGTGGTCGTCTGTTCCGATTCGCGCTTTATCAGATAGCTCCAGAGGGACGCACGCCCTGCGGATGGCTCTGAAGCAGGCTGCGCCTGCGCGAAGTTCGTCGCAGGTTGCAAGCTGCCCTCTGGCGTCGGGTCATTCTGCAACGTTCCCGCGCTCTGCTCATGCGGCTCAGTGGCGTTCCTTTCAAACTCGTCGGGCAGCCCAATCCCCAGCAGTGGGTCGCCGCGCAGGGTAATCCCCGCCAGCCCTGCCCGGCGGTACGCCTCCACATCAGCCGCATTCAGCTCTTCACGCAAGCGGTCTATTTCCTGCTGCCAGCGCTGGCGTATCGCCTCGATTCGCTCCGCGATTTGGCGGCGCTGTTCGTGCGCATAGCGATTGTATTCCTCATCGTCGCGCCGTCGCTGGGCATAGGCAGCCAGTTCCTGCTCATACGCCTCCAGGTAGTTCTGGAAGGCGGTGCGCGTCGCTTCGTATTGCGCGCGCGCCAGCTCCGCTTTGAGCTGGTTCACCTGCTTCAGCACGGCATATAAACCTGCCCACTCACTCTGTTCGAACGGTACATCGCGGAAGATAGGTTCACGCCCATCCCACCTGCGCCTGTCGCCGTTGACTCCATTTAGTTCAGACACTGCTCACACTCCCTGCTCACAATTATACCCGCTCAGGAATTCAAAACTTGGGACTAAAGTCCTATAGGAAGGGCTTTCCTCGTTGCGTAATTCTGCATGGAGGTGTGCGCTATGTCGGAAGACGCGCGCCGTGAACTGGAAGAAATTAAGACGCAGCTGAATACGTTGGCGTATCGCGTGCGCGAGCTGGAGCGGCGTCTTGCTCTGGAGTCGCGCTCTGCACAGGCGGCTCAGCCCCCTACCTCAAGACCTGCGCCTGCTCCGCCTGTTGTTCCGCCCGTATCGAACACGCTGGCGCAGGCGAACGCGCAGGAGATGCAGTCGCTGGAGCGCGTGCTGGGGGGCAAGGTAGCGCTCTACACGGGCGTTACTTTGTTGTTTCTGGCGATGGCGTTCTTTCTGGGCTGGGCGTGGGCGCGCCTGACGCCCGAAGGTCGGCTCGCGCTGGGTTATCTGGGCGGGTTCGTGCTAATCGGGGTTGGCGCGGCGGCGCGTCGGCGGGCGGAGTCGTGGTTCGCCGACGGCTTGATGGGCGCGGGGCTGGCGACGCTTTATCTCACCACCTGGGCGGGCTGGGAACGCTATCAGCTGCTCAGTTTCGCGCTGGCGTTCGGTCTCACGATGGCGACCACGCTGCTGGGCGTCACGCTCGCGCTCTGGCGCGGCTCGCAGACGCTGGCGGTTGTGGCGACGATAGGCGGGTTCGCTGCGCCCGTGTGGCTGCAGGGCGAAGGCAAGGGCAGTCCGCTGAACTTCTTCGGGTACCTCGCCGCGCTGAACGCGGGCATGCTGGCGGTGGCGACCTGGCGCGAGTGGCGGTGGCAGCAGGCGGTCTGCCTCGCCGCGACGATTATCTTGCTGTGGGGCTGGTCGCTAACGGGCTACAAAGCGGAGTTCCGCCTGCTCACGCTGGGGTTCACCTCACTTTACTACGCGCTGTTCACCGTTGCCTACCTGCTGCCTGACCTGCTGCGTCGGCGGCGGGTTGATGAGTGGAATCTGGCGCAGTTCCTGCTCGCCTCGTTGCTCTATCTGCCAGTGGGGTACGGTCTTTCGCGCGAATCGTGGGGCGACTATCCTGGGCTGTTCCCCGCGCTGATGGGCGTGGTCTACCTGCTTGCGAGCGGATGGCTCTATCGGGCGCAGGATATCCTCGCCGCGGTGAGTTTCTTCACCTTAGGCTTCGTGTGCGCTGTCGCGGCGATTGCCGTGCAGTTCCAGCAGCCCGTGCAGGTGGTGCTGTACGCGCTGATTGCGTCGGGGCTGATGATAGGGGGGCTGCGCCACACGCTCCGCCTGCTGTATGTGTTCGGCATCTTGCTGGCGTTCGGCGCGGCGGTCGCACTCTGGGCAGTGCTGATGGAGCCGATTCGCGCGCCGTATGTTCTCCTGAACGAGCATGGCGTGGCGTGGCTGGCGTGTCTGCTGGGGGGCGGCGCGTCGCTCTACGCGCTGTATCGGAGCATGCAGGACGCGCCCTCCTCGCCGCTGGATGGGCTGTTCCCGCGCCCTGCGCTCGCCGTGATGGGCGCGTTCGGCGTCGTGATTGGTCTGGCGTGGTTCAGCGCGGAGCAGACGCTCTACGGCTTTGATCTGTATGGGCGCAAGGACGCGCCTGCGGCGCACCTGCTGGTCTCGCTGGAGTGGACACTGGTTGGCGCAGGGTTGCTGCTCGGCGGCGTGCGGACGGCGATACGCGCCCTACGCCTGATGGGGCTGGGCATGCTCGCGCTC
>JAOAES010000214.1 GCA_026416655.1 Fimbriimonadales bacterium | reverse complement strand
CTCGCGCCCATCCTCACGGGGATTATGGTGACGGCGCGATGCGGCTCGGCAATCGCGGCGCAACTCGGCACGATGAAAATCACCGAGCAGATCGACGCCCTGCGCGCCCTCGCAGTCAGCCCCATCCAGTATCTGGTTATCCCGCGCGTGCTGGCGGCGCTGGTGATGTTTCCCTTGCTTTGCATGATTGCGAACTTCGCGGGGGTGGGGGGCGGCTGGATTGTCGCCGACGCCTTTGGAATCTCCGCGAACAGCTTCCTGCAATCGATTCGCCTGCTGACCGAGCCGTTTGACTTGATTGGCGGTCTCATTAAGACGCTCGTGTTTGCGCTGATTGTAACGCTGGTGAGTTGCCAGCAGGGCTTGGGCGCGCGGGGCGGTGCAGCAGGCGTCGGACACGCCACCACCCGCGCTGTCGTGCTGTCGATGGTGCTGATTTTCGCCGCGAACTACTTCTTAGCCGACCTGCTGTTTGCCGAACGATGAACAGCAAAACGCCCGCCCTCGAAACGCGCCAGCTGGTCTACGCCGTCGAGAACAAGACGATTCTAAAGGGCGTCGACCTGCGCGTTGACTACGGCGAGGTGCTGGGCGTCATGGGCGCGTCGGGCAGCGGCAAGACCACGCTCCTGAAATGCCTGTGCGGGCTACTCAAGCCGACCGCAGGCGAGGTGTGGGTGGAAGGCGTGAACATCGCCCCGCTCAGCGAGCGAGAGCGGATGCCGATGCGCCTGAGACTCGGTATCGTGTTCCAGTACGCCGCGCTGTTCGATTTTCTCACCGTGTACCAGAATGTGGCGTTCGGGCTGGAGCGCCATCGGCGATTGAGCCAGAAGCAGATTCGCGACATCGTGCGCGAGCGGCTCGCGTGGGTCGGGCTGGAGGGCGTCGAGAACCTCTACCCGTCCCAGCTGTCGGGCGGGATGCGCAAGCGCGTCGGGCTGGCGCGGGCACTGGCGATGGACCCCCACATCGTGCTGTTCGACGAACCCACGAGCGGTTTAGACCCTGTGAACGCCTATCAGATCGATAAACTCATCACGCGGCTGAACCGCGAGTTGAACCTGACGGCGGTCGTCGTCTCGCACGATGTGACGAGCCTGACGCGCACCTGCGACCGAATCGTGATGGTGGACGACGGGCAGATTATCGCGGAGGGAACGCCCGCCGAGATTCGCGCGAGCGAACATCCGAAGGTGCAGGCGTTTCTGCGCATGGCGTCGGCAGAGACGCTCTGAGGGCGACCTATCGCCGACTCACCAGCGGCGCAGGCACGTGGGAAAGCCTGCGCCTTGCACGCAGCAGCGTTCTGAGGGCAGTTGCTAAGCGCAGGGGATACTGACGCACGCCCCTGACACGAGTCTATCTCTGGCACTTGCTACCGATCGGCTTGTTCGCACCCCCGCCCGAAATCGAGTAAAACTTGGAGCAAGTCGGCGTCGTCCACGATTCCGTCCCAGTTGATGTCCTCGCCCGTGTCGCACGCTTCACCGAAGCGCAGCAGCACGCTAAGCAGGTCGGCGTCGTCCACGCAGCTGTCGCCGTTCACATCTGCAAAGTAGAGTGTGAGCGTATCGGGCAGCGCGCCTATGCAGCGACTCGGCTCAAAATCGGGCAGTTCACCGCCGTCGGTCAAGCCGCCCGAACAGTTATAGGGCGTGCAGGACGGCTCGATATTCGGTGGGAGACTGCTCAGCGGGGCAGTGCCTGTTATCGCAGGTCCACCGTAGCCCAGTCCTGAAATAGAGCAGTTCAAGTCCACCTGTAGGGGCTGACCACTCAGTCGAATGCGTGGGTTGTTCAGCACCTGCAGGCGCGTCCCCAGCGTCAGCGTACCGCCTGAAACGGTCACATAGCGCACTTCGTAATGCAAGTGCGGTCCGGATGAGCTGCCCGTGCTGCCGAGCCGTCCGATGGGCGCCCCTGCGTCGACTATCGCACCGTTCGGAGCCAAAAAGTAGTTGAGGTGGGCGTAAATTGTGGCGAGATAGGTATTGCTGGAGCCAGGCTGGCGAACATTGCTCACCACGACGGCGTAGTTGCCGTAGCCCGTACAACCGCTCTGTGCGCGCGTGTAGACACGCCCTGCGTGGGACGCCAGCATCGGCTCGTTGCAGTCCTGCAGAAAGCCGTTATGATAGGGGCAGCTGCTGCGTGCGCTGGAGAGACGGTTGAAATCCACGGCGAACTGCGGATTGCCCCCCGCGTGCGAGTCGTAAGTAGACGGCAGCCAGACCTGCCCCTGCCGCCAGGGCGCGAGAAGGCTCCGCAGGAACTCGTCCTCGCTGGCAGGGATGGCGGGACTGTAGACGAGCGTGATACGATAGCTCTGTGCCTGACGTAGGGTGAGGGCGCGACGCATGACTGGCTCGCCGTTCACTATCCAGCGGCTGAAGGTGGCGCCGTTAGGAGCGACGTCCGGTGCGGTTAGCGTCACGGTCTGCCCCGCGAGGTACACCAGTGTCGCAGGGGCGTTCACTTCCGTTGTGCCGTGATTCATATCGGTGGGGCTGACGCTGACGGCAACGCCCGCTGCGCCCAGTGCCTGCAGGTCAACACGAAGCTTGAGTTGGGGCGCGCCCGTAAGCGACAGGTAGATGCCCGCACCGCGCACCGCCTCCGCCGACCAGCCGACTACGCCGTCGTCCCAGCGAATTTTCCACCAGACGGTGTTGGTGGCTGTGTTGTTGTACGCCTCGAACGCCCAGCCCGTCGCGCCCGCCGCTTTGGAAGTGAGGATAGCATGTTCCGTGCCGGGTCCCGTGCGCACATTCAGCGCAGAGGCGTTCGGACCGACGCGCACGGGATATGCCAGCGGTGCAGCCACATTCGGAAACACGCCTTGCCCCGCAAGCGGCGCGAGATAGTCCGTTCCCCCCATGCCTGTCGCCGACCAGCCCTGCAGGCCGTTCGACCAGCGGACGGAGAGCCAGTTCAGACCGTTGCACGCTTCGCGCGCGCCCAGCCCCACACCGTCCATGCCCGCCTGTACGGTTCCCAGACTACCGGTGCTGCAAGGGGCAGGGCGCACCGCGAGGTTGTGTCCTGCACTGGTCACGCCCACACGCTCACTGGCGACCTGTCCAAAGGCAATACCTATCGTTGCGAGCCAAGCCCAGAACCCCAAGCGGACGCCCATCGCAGTACAAATACGCAAAAAAGCGGCTGGTTCCTGCCGCTGACGCTTGGGAGCCAGACGAAACCTCAATCATAACTCTCCAGCTTTTTCAGTAGCCTTATCGCTTCCTCTGGGGTCAGGTTCGGGTTTTGCGATGCCTGATACGCCTGTTGGAGCGCGTCGCGGAGCGGGGAGTCTGAGGGGATTGCCTGAATGAGTTGAAGCATCGTCGCGCCGGCAGGCAATCCCAGCCGCCGGCAGAGCCGACGGCGCACATTCTCCAGAATCGTCTCGAACGCAGGCTGCGCCGCCTGCGCGCGCTCGTAGACGCCCGCCAGCGCCTCAACATACTCGCCGAGTGCAGGGGCGCGGGGCGGGGCAGGGCGGGGCAGCCCGAACCGCCTGCCCAGCGAATACATCACTATCACTGTCAATAGCAACAGGTGTGCAAAAGCAATCCGTACCCCCATCGGCGCAACGCTCCAGAACCCGTGCGCCTCTCGCTCCATCACGAGGTCGCCCTGACCCGCGTCGTCGAAGTAGATCACGCCACCTTTGGGAAGCATTTTGCGTACGACCGCCAGAATGAACGCGCCGTTGTCCGCGTCGCGCAGATGCTCATTTGTGAGCCACTGCCAATCAGCGCACTCAAAGACCACGCCCTTGTCATAGTACCAGAGCGCGGCTTTTATCGCGCCGCCCGTGTGGAGCAGGGGAACCCAGCGTTCCTCGCGCGGCGAAAGACTCACGCGCTGGTCGCTTAAGCTCACTTTGTTAATCTCCTTGAGCCAGGGCGCGGGCAGGGCGGGCTGCGCCTCCACGAAACGCTCCGCAGGGAACTGGAAGGTCGGCAGTCGGCGGAAGGCGTCCTCACGCAGGCGTTCAGGTAGTCGCTCGTCGCCGCTGAACAAAAGCAGCCGCCCGCCTTGTGCCAGCCACCTGTCCAGCGACTCGGCGTCTTCCTCGGTCCAGCCCTCTGATGTTCCCACCCCGCTGATGGCGAGGGGGGGAGGGAAGATGACCAGCATGTCAGCCTCTTTAGGCAGGCGGCGGAAGGTGCGCTTGAAGGAACGCACTGTGTAGCCGTTGCGCTCCAACAATCGGGCGAAGCCCTTCGCACCGAACCGATGCTGACTGTAGCTGAGGGGCAGGGCGGCATAGCGGGGGTCGCGCGCTTCCTGAGCCAGACGCAGCGAGTAGAGCAGCAGTACCGCCACGACGCCCACCAGCGCAATCAGCCCGAATCGCTCACGCAGGAACTGCATGCGGTTGGAGCCTCCTCAGCAGCGTTTCAAACGTCTGCTCGAATTCGCGATAAGTTGCTTCATCAGGCGTCGCGCCGCCGTACCAGATGGAGTCGAACTTCAGGGTCAGCGGGCGGAGCAGCTGGTATGCCTCATCACGCGCGGCGGGGTCGGGCAGGGGAGAGGGAGTAGGGAAGCGCAGGGCGAGGGGCGGCTGCCGCAGTCGCTGCAGATGCTCCCAGTTCGTCAGTGCCGGGTCGTAGTCCAGCAAGCGCGCCTCATGCAACAAGCGCAACATGCCCAAATAGAACGCCCGCGTCGCATGTAGCCAGTTCCGCTCGTAGGCGAGCCGTCGCGCCAGCTCGCGCCACTCCAACGCGCTGAGCGACCGCGCGTCCTGAAACGCCTCCGACAGGGGCAGGGGAGAAGCTTTCGCGCCCCGCCTGAGACTCACACGCCCAATCAGATATGACACCGCCAGCCCTATTGTAAGAACGAGCAATACAATCACCAACCACTGCACAAACGGCTGTAATCCGCCCAGCCCCCCACCGCCCACGCCCCCGAACAGACGCTGTAGCCAGCGGATGAACGACTCCAGCACCTGTTGAAACGCCTCCGAGGCGCGCTCAAGCCACGACTTTGGCGGAATCTGCATATCAGGCTCCGCGAAGATGGCGTCCAGCTGTGCCTTAACCTGTTGCGGGGAAGGAGCAGGGGACGGCTCCAGCGTTCGCTGATATGCTTCAACGCTCACCAGCGCGTTTTCCAGCGCGGCGGCGTCGTTGTTTTGTTCTGCGTCTGTGAGAAGTCGCTCCAGCGGCGCGCGCGACTCAGCGGGCAGGGAAGTGAGGGCGCGCTTTGCATCCTGCAGGAAAACTTTTCGGTCAGCGGGACGCGCCTGCCGCGCACGCTCCAGAGCGGTTTGCGCCTGTGCCAGCATCTCGCTCGGCTCTGCAGCGAGGGCAGACAGGAAGAGCAGGGAAGTAAGAAGCAGCAGGAAAATTTTGCCCTCACCCCCGCCCCCTCTCCCACTGCGTGGGAGAGGGGAGTTCCCCCTCTCCTGCGTCGCGGGAGAAGGGGCAGGGGGGTGAGGGCGCTCAACTTTCCCCGCGCTGCAACACTTCATAGATGTCCAGCCCCTCAGTGCGATAGCGCAGGTCAAAATAGAGCAAAATGCTGGTCATATACATCGCCGGCATCACGAACATGTAGGCGACGTACGAGAGCGATTCGTACAGCTGATTGATGGAGAGCCACCAGCGCGAGAAAATTTGCTCAGGGTCGGCATAGATAGCGATAAGCCCTGCAATAATGCCCAATATCAGAAATGAGAGCAGCATCACCGCCAACATGAACACCGTCTGCATGCCCCAGAACGCGAGGCAACTTAGAACCGCGTGTTTCAGATTGGGGCGCACCAGCGCGAACGCGCGTGAAAAGGCGGTAATCGCATCCACACCCTCTTCCAGCGTCACAATCTGCGGGAGAATCATAAACCACACGCTAATCATCGCGGCAAGCACGAGTGTGGGAATGCTGACGATAAGCACCAGAACCGACATCAGTATAACGCCCAGCGTGGGGCTGTTGCCCGCAATCGCCGCCGCTCCGGTAACTACAACCAGTACCGCCACGAAGTAGCCCAGAAAGAGGATTGCAAACGACCCGCCGAGCGCAAGCATCGCCAGCAGTTGATTGGCGATTAGCTGCCAGAAGCGCGGCTTCAACCGCTGCCATAGCGCGGATAAAGTGACAGGTTCGCCCACCGCAAGCATCCGAAAGGCGAGAGTCGTGAACGCCGCCTGCACAATCGGTGCAACGAACAGGTAAGGAAGCAACAAGAACAGTCCCAGATACTCTAACAGGATGGAGCCGAGCGGGTTGCCGCCTGAGGTGGCGTCGAGATAGACCATCGGTCCGAGCAGGAGCAGCGAGAAAATAATCGGGATCAGGTACACCCAGAGCGAGATACGAAACAGGGGTCGGAAATTCTCGCGATAATAGCTCACCGCGTCGTCCATCAGTTCGAACGGCGTGGCGGGGCGCAAGAGCGTGCGGAACCGCGACTGCAGAACCGCCGTTCCCAGCGTCGTTACGCGCCAGTCGCCTGTGCGAGCTTGTGTTTCCATAATTGCTAACTCCGTAAGCCCTTTTCACGCAACAGGCTGTAGACCCAGTCGAGCGTGGCTGGGGGCAGGGGAGCAGGGCAGTCGGCGGCATAATCAATCACCTGATGGTACTGCCCTTCCTCGTAGGCTTCCTCCAGCGCCGCCTGTAAGTGTACCTCGACATCGGGGTCAGGCGCAAGCAGGGGAATCTGAATGCGTGGCAGGGGTTGGGGCAGGTCGACAAACCACACATCGGCTTCCGCACCGCCCCAGCCCGACCGATGCCGACAAATGAGGTAATCCCAACTAAGACGAACGCGCCGCAACGCCTCCAGCGCTGGGAAAACAGTATGCGCGCCGTCGTGAAGCAGATCAATCTCCACAAGGTGAACCGTGCTGTGCAGCAAGTCATGCTGTTTTCGCAAATAAAGCCGACGCCCCTCCGAGTTCGGAGCCTTGTTCGTCGGGCTGAGTACTTCAATAACGCACGCCAGCTGACGATTAGAATCACGCAGAGAGTAGATTTCGATGAACGGCTCGCGGATTGGCTCAGCCAGAATCTCGATATGGACAGGCGCGTCCGCAACCGCCGTCGCGCTGCTCGGCACGTCTGGTGAAACGCGAGGCGGCTCGCCCCTGCCTACCGCGACATCGGGTAAGTAATGCTTGCGGGCGTCCCCAACTTCCACATAGACGCGCTCCTGAATCAGCGCGACATAACCCTCTGGAAGGGCGCGATTGAGCTGGCGACGAATCGCGCTAATCAGGGTGTGATGCACATCCCCCCACAGCGCAGGGTCTTCCAGATACGGGTTCATTCCTGGAAAAGGGTTCTTCGCCGTAGCCACGAGGAAATTGTACCTTGAAGGGGTAGATTCCTCGTCTTCGGCTCGGAATGACAATAGTTCTTGGCGCGAGATGGCTATCATTCCGAGCGGAGCGAGGGCGGCAATCTGGGGCGCGAATCGTGTGTCATTCCGAGCGAAGCGAGGAATCTACAGTTTTGGGCAGCGTCGCCTGCTCGCTCAGCCGCTTCTGCCCAGATAGACGCGCCACCCTCTCCTCGAGAAACGCCAGCTGCGCCTCCGCTGTGGGCAAGCTCAGAATCTGTTCGGCGGGGATGGGTTCGCCGAAGCGCACCGTCACGACGCCAAACGCGGGGCGCGGAACCAGTTTTCCATAGGGCAGGATTTTATCCGTACCAATCAGCCCGACGGGCAGCACGGGGGCGCGCGTCTGACGCAGAATTAAAAGGATTCCCGGCAAAAACGGTTGCAGATCACGCGACTCCGATAGTTCGCCTTCGGGGAAAATCGCCAGCGCTTCGCCGCTCTGCACGGTCTCGATGGCGAGTTTGAGCGCGTTGCGGTCGGGCGCGCGCTGCTTGACGGGAACCATCTTCGCAAGGCGTGCGATGGAGCCGATGATGCGGATATTCGGGATATCGGCGCGTCCCATAAAGCACAGGTGGCGCGGCGAGGCGTACCACAGCACGGGCGGGTCTGCCAGCGAGAGGTGATTCGCAACGACAATCAGCCCGCCGCGCCGCGGCATATTCTTGCGCCCTTCAATCCGCAGCCACACGAAAAACGGGAACCGAAAAGTTATCGCGAACAGGATTTTGAACAGCACATAGGCGACATCGAAAACGATTCGGTTCCACAGGGCGCGCATAGAGTCCGATAAGTGGGATTATGTTAACTAAAATCCTCAGGCTGCCCTTCCGCCTCCAGCACCGACTCCGCCATATAAATCGGCGCGCGGAAGCGTAGCGCGAGCGCAATCGCGTCGCTGGGGCGCGAATCGACCTCGATCTCTTCATCGCCGTGCAGCAGGTAGATTTTGGCGTAGAAAGTACCCTGCCACAGGTCGTCGATAACCACGCGATCGATGCTCACGCCGAGCCGCGTGAGGATATTGCGCGTCAGGTCGTGCGTCATCGGGCGCGGCGGTGTGTCGTCGTTCAGCGCAGTCACGATGGCGTGCGCTTCGAAAGGACCGATAACGATAGGCACGCTGCGCCCGTAGTTATCGCGCAGCTGTACCAGCAGGGCGCGCGGTTGTCCGTGTTCGATGCGCTCGTAGACGCCCGTGACGCGCACCTCCAGCTCGCGTCCTCCGCCGTCCAAGCGCGCGGCGCGCTCCTCCAGCTCACTGGTTCCCTCACCGCCGAACAGTTGTCGCAAGCGCGCCTCTATCTCCTCGACGCCCTCATCATCATCTTCTTCGAAAAGCTCTTCCAGCGGGTCGTCGTCTTCGATGTCCTCGAAAAAGTCATCGAAGTCGTCTTCAGGGTCATCGTCGTAGCGTCGTTTGCGTTCGTCGTCGCGCATGGTTTCGCCTCCTTAGCCCGCGCGGGTCCGCGCCACCACTTCCATCAGGAAGTCGCGGTTCGACTTGGTGCGCTGTAGCAGGCGGATGAGCTGCTCTGCCGCCTCCACAAGGTCTTCCTGATTGGCGAGCAATCGCCGCAGCTGCCAGATAGCCATCAGTTCCTCTTTACTATACAGCAACTCTTCGTGGCGGGTTCCTGAACGCTTGACGTCGATGGCGGGAAAGATGCGCCGTTCCGCCAGGTCGCGCGACAGCACCAGTTCCATGTTGCCGGTGCCTTTGAACTCTTCAAAGATGACCTCGTCCATGCGCGAGCCAGTGTCGATAAGACAGGTGGCGATGACGGTCAGGCTGCCGCCCTCTTCGATGTTGCGCGCCGCGCCGAAAAATCGCTTCGGGCGATAGAGCGCAGCGGGGTCTAAACCGCCCGACAGTGTGCGCCCGCTGGGGCTGGTGGTCAAGTTCGAAGCGCGTCCAAAACGGGTCAAGCTATCCAGCAGAATCACGACATCTTTCCCCTGCTCGACCAGTCGCTTCGCGCGCTCCAGCACGAGGTCCGCCACGCGCATATGATTCTCGGGTGGCTCATCAAAGGTGGAGCTGATGACTTGCCCTTTGACCGAGCGGCGCATGTCCGTGACCTCTTCGGGACGTTCGTCCACGAGTAGCACAAGCAGGATGACCTCAGGGTGATTTGCAGTTATACTGTTAGCAATATTTTTGAGGAGCGTGGTCTTCCCTGCTTTCGGTGGCGCGACGATGAGCGCGCGCTGTCCCTTGCCGATAGGTGCGATGAGGTCGATAATGCGTCCCGAAATGTTTTCGGGCGTGGTTTCCATCACCAGCCGTTGATTGGGATAGAGGGGGGTGAGCTGTTCGAAATCTTTGCGGCGGCGCATCTCATCGGCGGGCGCGCCGTTGATGGCTTCCACGCGGAGCAAGCCGTAATACTTTTCGCCTTCTTTCGGTGGGCGCGCGACGCCGAATACGAGGTCGCCCGTGCGCAGACCGAACCGCTTGATTTGCGACTGCGAGACATAGACATCCTCGCTGACGCTCTGCAGGTTCGGGTGGCGGCGCAGGAAGCCCCAGCCGTCGGGCAGGATTTCCAGCACGCCCCAGGCATGTTCGCTGCCTGGTTCCTGCGCCGTTGCGCGTAAGATATGGTAAATCAGCTCGGCTTTGTCTTCGACGTCTTCGCTGATACCAATCCGCTTAGCACGGCGCTTGAGGTCGCTCATCGGTTGCTGCCAGAGTTGTTTGAAGTCCAACCCCTCTTTAGTTTCCTTCGTCGCTTTGGGACGCATTTCGACTTCCAGTCCATCGCCTGCGCCGTTGGACGCGGTTGCGACTGGGGTCGTTGTGTTGAGCGCCTCAGTTTGCTCTTCAGTAGCAGTGGTGCGTGTTCGTTTTCTCATCGTAAGTCCCGTCCAGTATCAGAATGGTCTACCCGCCATATAGCCTGCGCGCTGCGCAAGGCTGGGAAATGAGTCCGATAGTAGTGTACCGCAATTATACCTCAGAATCGTGTATTGCAAAGGGGCGGCGGGGCAACCCCGCCGCCAAGATTAATCATCGCGGAATCTCGCCTCCCGGAGTACGCACAATGCCGCCGGGGGAAATCCCTACGGGCAACGCGGACTGATCCACGATTGCGTAGAGGAAGCGATTGGACGCCGCCACGTAGAGCGTCGCTGTGCCGCCCACGTTCGCCAAGACGGGCGCGGTTCGAATCGGCGCGCCCAGATAGGTTTGCCACTTGACCGTGTTGTTCGGGTTGATAGCATAGAAGAACCCGCGCTCGTCGCCCAAGTACAGCACGCCGTTCTGGTCTATTGTCGGGTTGCATCGGCTGACATTCGGCAGCAGGCGAACCCATTTCTGCGTTCCGTCCGAAGCACGAATCGCATGGATCGCGCTCTGCGACGCGGAATGACGCACCAGCACATATACCGTGTCTTCGTTCGAATTGCCTGGGTCAGGACCTATCGAGGGGCCTGCCATAATCGGCTTGCCCGCCTGATATTCCCACTGAGCCGAGCCATCCGCCATCGAGACTCCGTAGACGCGCCCGCTGTTCGTGGCGCAAACAATCGCCGTCGACTCGTCGGAGGTGATGGCGATGGGGCGGTCTACCATATCGGATGCAACAGCCCCGTTGCTCAGCGTGGGCACATCGGTAAACCAGGCATAATCGAAAATGGTTGTGTCAATCGCCAGCACGAGTCCGTTATGGAAGCCCAGCAGCAGCAAGTTCCCTGCCCCCGAGACTGCGCTCAGCGACGCGGAGGGAATCTGGTCGAAAATCACGCCGCCATAGTCGGGAACCACGTCCTGCACATTGAAGCTCGCATCGACCTCTACAAACCAAGCCAAGTACAGGATAATAATATTCCCGAAGTTATCTGCAAAAACAGGATAGATATAAAAGCCGTCCGTGAACGCGCCGAAACTGGTACGGTAGGCGGGGAACCCACGAATTGTCCAGAATAGGTCGTCGAAGCCCATCACGGGCGACGCGCTGAACAGGAGACACTCGTATTGCCCGCCGGAAAGCATCAGTGCATCCCACGGCAGGGGGGGCGCAACGAGGTTCCCGTTGCTGTCCACAATATAGACAGCTGCGTTGAGGAAAATCGGGGTTGAGGGCTGCCCCCAGAAGGGACCGAAGGAACCCGCAACGTTCCCATTCACGGCGTTGTAGAAGGTATATCGTGTGTAGCGGGAGCCAGTCGCGGGATGCTGGGGAACCCACAGGTCGGTGTCGGTAGGCATCGCAGGCTCTTCCAGAGCGCCGCCAGAGCGATACCAACGCACGGCAGGGGTGTTCGGTCCGGCAACATCGGGCACATGGTGGCTGCGTCGCATGTCGCGTCCCCACGTGGGCCACGGCGCATCCAGCAGCGGCTCGGTAATTGGGGGCGGCTGGGTAAACGCCGTCGCGGCGCACAGTACCATCGCTAATCCGAGTAGCCATCGTTTCATAGTCATAGCAAGCCTCCAACGTGGTAATTTTGGCGTGGCTGCCCTTTCTCCTGCAATATTAGCAGGAATTCCCCTGCCCCGCCCTGAAATTTGGACGGCGATGAACAGGCTTCGTATCGGATTTGTGGGCAGTGGCTTTGTCGCGCGATTCCATGCGCAGGCATTCGCCTCCGTGCGCGACGCCGAAATCACGGCAATTATGACGCGCGACGTTCGGAAAGGTGAGGAACTCGCAGCGTTCTGTCACGCGCTTGGCGTTGGAAATCCCGCCGTGTATACCGATGTGCGTGAACTCGTGCGCGACTCGAATGTAGACGCCATCTGGTTCCTCGCGCCGAACTATGTGCGCGTGGAGCTGATTGAGGCAATCGCGGACGAGGTAAGGTCAGGACGCGCACAGCTCAAGGGGCTGGCGGTTGAAAAGCCTCTCGCCCGCAACTTAAAAGAGGCGCGGCAGATTCTGCAGGCAGTCTCGGAAGCGGGCATCCCGCACGGCTATCTGGAGAACCAGCTGTTCGCCCCCTCCCTCGTGCGCGGCAAGGAGTTGCTCTGGCGTCGGGGCGCGGCGGTCGCGGGCGAGCCGTATCTGGCGCGCTGCGCGGAGGAACACAGCGGTCCCCATCGCGCGTGGTTCTGGCGAGGCGATTTGCAGGGCGGCGGCGTGCTGAACGATATGATGTGCCACAGCGTCGCTGCAGGGTGGTACGCGCTCACGCCACCCGACCAGCCCCTCTCTGCCCTGCTCCCCTGCTCCGTCTCCGCACAAATTGCCTGCCTCAAGTGGGCACGCCCCGAATACGCTCGTAAACTGCGCGACGCCTACGCCCACGAAATGGAGGTGGACTACACCAAAGCCCCCGCCGAGGACTACGCCACCGCCCGTATCGAGTTCAAAACGCCCTCAGGCAACAAGGTCATGGTGGCAGCCAGCACCTCGAGGTGCTTCGTAGGTCCAGGTCTGCGCCTGACCTTCGAGGTGCTGGGGCCCGAATACATGCTCGCGATTAACACGCTGCGTGGCGAGGGGGAGGTGTTCTTCAGCCGCGCGGTACAGGGTGAGGCAGGTGAAGACATCGTGGAAAAGCAGAACGCGGAACAGGGCTTGATGCCCTATCTCGCCGATGAAGCGCACGCCTACGGTTATATCGCTGAGAACCGCTACTTTACAGACTGCTTCCTGAAGGGCATGACGCCGTTTTGCGATCTGGAATACGGGGCGCGGATTACCGAGCTGCTGATGGCGGCGTATCTGAGCGCGGAGCGCGGCGCGACGGTTCCCCTCCCCTGCCCTGAACTGGAGGATTTCGTGCCTGCCGTCGCACGCGGCGAATGGAAAGGCTGAGTTCGTTGGTGCCCCGCCGACGAACTCATTAAGGGTACACTCCTTGTAGCCATGCGATGGCGGGAGAACCTGCTCGAAAAAATCGGCGCGCTGGTCACGGCGATTCTGCTCGCGCTCTATGTACAGTCGCAGCTCCATCCCGTGATCGAGCGTGTTTACGAGACGCCCATTGAGCTGCTCAACACGCCGCCGAACTACGAGGTGCGCCTTGATACAGGCGCGCGCATGCGTGTCCTCGTGCGTGGGGTCAAGGAACTGGTGGAACAGACACGCGCCGAGCAAATCCGCGTCTCTGTTGACCTCAGCCGCGCCAAACCGGGCGAGAATCGGCTCCCCCTCCGCATCGACTATCCCGCCGAATGGCGCGACCGCCTCACAGTGGAGCCTGAGCGCCCCTTCGCGCGGGTGATTCTGGAGCCACGCCTGAGCCGACAGTTTCCCGTGCGTGTGAACCTGACCGGTATCCCCGACCTGCAGGAGGTGCTGGCGGAGGCAATCCCTGAACCGAGTAGTGTGCGAATCACGGGCGCCGCCTCTCAAGTGCGGCGCGTGCGCAGTGTGATGGTCAACTTCGATATGACAGGGCTTCAAGGCGACCTTGAAATCGAGACCGCGCCCACTCCCGTCGATGAAAAAGGTGAACCTGTGTTGAACGTGCAGAAGATTCCCGCAGAGGTGCGATTGCGTGTGCGCCTGATTCCCCAGCCGACGTCCAAAACCGTGCCCGTCAGCCCGCGCCTGGATGACCTGCCCCCCTTCCCCTACCGCGTCATCTGGTTCTCGGTGGAGCCTGTATCGGTTCAGCTGCGCGGCAGCCCATCGCGCCTCGCACAGATTAACGTCATCGAGACCACGCCCATCTCACTACGCAACAAGACCAGCGACACCGAGATTCGCGTGCCACTCAAGCCCCCTGCGGGCGTAGAGATTGTTGGAACCCGCGAAGTGACGGTGCGCGTGCGTATCCAGCGCGAGGCACAACCCGAACCTGCCCGCCCGAAGTCGTCCGAAGAACCTGAACCGCAGCCGAAGGAGGAAAATTGACATGGCGCAAGTGTACACAGAAGCGGACGCGCCACTCACTCCCTTGCTGAGCCGCACTGTTGCTATTCTCGGCTACGGCTCACAAGGGCATGCGCAGGCGCAGAACCTGCGCGACAGCGGGATCGATGTGATTATCGGTGCGCGTCCGGGGCTTTCGTGGGAACGAGCGCAAGCCGACGGATTTGAAGTCCGCTCTATTGCCAGCGCGGTTCAACACGCGGAAGTGTTGATGCTCCTCGTGAACGATGAACAGCAACCCACGCTCTACGCCGAGCAGATTGCGCCCCACTTGCGTCCCGGACACGCGCTTGGCTTTGCACACGGATTCAATATCCACTTCGGACAGATTACGCCCCCTGAGGATATCGATGTGTTCATGGTCTCGCCGAAAGCGGTGGGACCGCAACTGCGCCGTCTCTATCTGCAGGGGCACGGTGCGCCCTGCCTAATCGCCGTGCATCAGGACTACACAGGCGAGGCGAAATCGATTGCGCTTGCCTACGCCCGCGCATTGGGAGGAACTCGCGCAGGCGTGTATGAAACCACCTTCAAAGAGGAGTGCGAGGCGGACTTGTTCGGCGAGCAGGCGGTGCTGTGCGGCGGTGTGCCTGCGCTGATACGCGCCGCCTTCGAGACGCTTGTGCAGGCGGGCTACGCCCCTGAAATCGCCTACTTCGAATGCCTGCACGAACTGAAACTGATTACCGACCTGATTTACGAGAGCGGCATTCGCGGGATGCAGTTCGCCATCTCCGATACGGCGCAGTACGGCGCAATGACGCGCGGCGCACGCCTCGTCGACGACCATCTGCGTCAAACGCTGCGGGACATTCTCGGCGAGATTCAACGCGGCGAGTTCGCCCGGGAGTGGATTCTGGAAAACCAGGCGGGACGCCCCGTGTTCCGCGCACTGGAACGTGCTACAGCAGAACACCCCATCGAGCAGGTCGGTGAGGCAGTGCGAGCGAGAATGGTTAAGGTATAATCCCCTCGTTCAATGGCTGAGGCTATTCTCGATATTAGCGCGATTATCGAAAAGCTGCGCCTTGACGAAGAGTTGCAGCTTACCTTCGCGCGCGCCTTCCTTACAGAGCGAACAGTGCGTTCGCTAATGCAAAACGATCCGCAGCTCCGTGAAGCGTTCCGCAACGCCGTGTTGACTGAGGAGCTTTTGCGAATGCCTGCGCGCCTTGAAGAGGTGGCGGATGCAGTTCAAAGGGTTGAAGAGCGAGTAGCAAATGTCGAGTCAGACGTCGCCGAAGTAAAGGCGGACTTGGGCGGCGTCAAGCAGGACGTCGCCGAAGTCAAAGAAGACGTCGCCGAAGTAAAGGCGGACTTGGGCGGCGTCAAGCAGGACGTCGCCGAAGTCAAAGAAGATGTCGCCGAAGTAAAGGCGGACTTGGGCGGCGTCAAGCAGGAAGTCGCCGAAGTCAAAGAAGATGTCG
>JAOAES010000307.1 GCA_026416655.1 Fimbriimonadales bacterium | reverse complement strand
CGCCTCGATTTCGATGTATAATTGTTCACACTGAGGATGTCGTGGGGTGTTGACGATGACGCGCAGGATTGAGAAAGGGATGACGCGCTTGGGGATAGCGCTGGGTAGTCTGGCGTTGCTGAGTGCGCTGCAGGCACAAGGTGTCTGGAACTGGGATGCGGGGGTTTGCCCGAACAATACCGACTGGCACGGGCACTGCTACGCGGGCATATGTCCAGGCGATGCTTCACAGTCTTACTGGGTAAACAACTGGCGTGTATATCGTTGTGGTTCACCCAGCAACCTGATCTATCCAGGACCCGGATCAACAGTCAACCTAAACTGGACAGCAAACGACTTTACGGTGTCCCTCTCAAGAAATGTTGAAATCAGCAGTCTCTTCTCGAACAACCGCTGCTATTTCCGCTGGGAGGATGGCTGGATTACGCTTCGCAACGCCAACACCGTCGGTACATGGCAGAACCAGGGTGTAATACATCTTGTTCGACCGTCTGGTTCCGATCTCGTCTGGGAAGCGAACATTGAAAACAGCGGGCGCTTTATCCAGAGCGGGCGACGTCTGTATTACCGAAACGCGAACTTCCTGAATACGGGAACTCTCGAGCTGCAGCAAGGACGATGGTACATTTACAGCGGAACCTCAGGAACATACACTGGCACAGGTCTCGTACGCAAGACGACCAGTGGAACCTTCGAGATTGCAGTTCCTTTCTCGCACAACGGTGAAGTGCGCGTGGAGGCGGGTAATCTCACCATGCGGGGAGCTATTCTGAGCAGCACAACCTGGAATGTGTTTCCAGGAGCGATCCTTGACTGGGTTACTGACACTGTCTCCAATACTCATCAAGGAGATGTTCAGGGAACAGCACGGATCTTGTCGGGCATAACTACCTCTGCGCCTCTCACCCTCAACTTTGTAGGCAACGGTATCACTTGGCAAAACGGGGCTCACGATTTTCGCAACGGTGGACTGACCAATCAGGGCGTGTTGCGCGTGCAGGGCAGCGGGGATGTTGACTGGCGGGGCAACATCCAAAACAGCGGTACCATCATCGTACAGCAACCCCCGCCTGACCGAGGGCTTTACTTCCGCAACGCCACTGTCACCAACACTGGCGTGTTTGAGGTGCGTCAGGGTATTTTAGCAGAGTACGGGGGCACCACCAACAACCAGTTGATAAACTCAGGGGAGGTGCGCAAAACCTCGTCGGCAGTGTTTACCCTCTACACGCCGATTGTCAACAACGGCGAGGTGCGGGCGCAGGAAGGACGCTTGGTGATGCGTAGTCGGCGTGTGACGGGCAACGGTGTGTGGCGGGCGCTGTCGGGGGCGACCTTGGAGTGGCAGGCGAACCCGATGGAGGGCACGCACGTGTGGGAGGCGCAGGGAGGGACTATCCTCATCACGGGTAGTCTCACAGCAGGCGCCTCCGGGCTGAACCTCACCATCCGAGGCAATGAAACCATCTGGCGTAGCGGCTGGCACGACTTCGGCAGCCCTGGACTGACGATTCAGGGTACCTTCCGCGTAGAAGGCAGCGGAGGAGACATCGATTGGGGCGGTCAGATCCGCAACGAAGGGACATTAGTACAAGAGTCGCGAAACCTCTACTTCAACAACGCTGTGCTTACCAACGCGGGAACTTTCCAAGTTCAGAGTAATTGCTGGTGCCGATACGGCTACACTACGGGCAACCGCGTGCAGAATCTTGGTGTGGTGCGCAAAATCAGCGGAAGCACCCTCGTCAGCGGCGTACCTGTGGAGAACCGCGGCTTGCTGGATATTCAATCAGGAATCTTTGAATTCGTTGGGTCAGGCATTCTTACGCAGCAATCAGGTGAGATGCGCATTCGTCAAGGCGCGACGCTGCGCTCAAGCAACCCTGTTAGCATGCAAGGCGGCAAACTCACCGGCGCAGGCACACTCAGCGGCAACCTCACCACCAGCGACGACAACAACCAGAACACTCCACCTGCCACGATTGCGCCTGGCATCTCCGACCCCAACGAACCCACCGCCAACCCCATCGGCATCCTCACGCTTGACGGCAACCTCACGCTGGATGCCAGCGCGGTGCTGGAAGCGGAACTCGCAGGCACCAGCAACGCCGACCCCAACAACCCGCAGTACGATCAACTGCGCATCGCTGGCTCTGGCTACACCCGCACAGTGCAACTGAACGGCACGCTGCGGCTGAAGGGGCGCAACAACTTCACACCTGCCGTTGGGAACACGTTTGATGTGATCCTGCGCACGGGCAGTAGCTGGACCCGCACGGGTACTTTCAGTCGTGTGGAGGTTGACCCTGAGACGCTGCCGTGTGTGGAGGTGGCAGTGCGCTACCTGGCAGACCGCGTGCGCGTGGAAGTGACGCGCACGGGGGACAACCCCGACACGAACCGCGACGGGTGTGTGGACGACGCGGACTTGCTGAATGTGCTGTTTGCGTTTGGGCAGACGGGCAGCAACCCTGCGGATGTGAACTGCGACGGTGTGGTGGACGACGCGGACTTGTTGAGCGTGCTGTTCGCGTTCGGGCGGGGGTGCTGAACGAAAAACACGGGGTTGGAGGTCTCTAATCTCAGGGTCTTTGCACGGGAAGACGGAGCAGGTACAATACTTGCCGATGTCCCACCTGATGCGCATGGAGATCGGCGAGCAGCCTGAGGTCTTACGTCGCATTGCGGATGAAGAGTGGCGCGCGGTGCAAATCGCTGCCCAGCAGATTCGCGATCGCGACCTGAATTTTGTGTTTGCAGCTGCGCGCGGCACTTCCGACAACGCCGCCGCCTACCTCAAGTACCTTTTTGAGATTGCGAACGGGATACCTTGCGGCTTAGCTGCGCCCTCTGTTGTCACATTTTACCGGGCGCGGCTTAACCTGCATGGTGCTCTGGTAGTCGGGATCTCGCAGTCAGGTCGATCGCCCGATTTGGTGGAGTATCTCACGCATGCGAAGGCAAACGGCGCGTTCACGCTCGCCATTACCAACGACGCGGAATCAGAACTGGCGCACGCAGCCCACTATACCCTGATGCTTCGGGCGGGCGTCGAGCGCAGTGTCGCCGCCACCAAAACCTATACTGGCACACTGGGCGTGATTTACCTGCTCTCCGAAGCCCTGAACAACAATCCCCGTGCGCCGCAGCAACTGCATCAGGCAGCGGCGTTTGTAGAACAGGTGTTGCACTGCGAGCCATATATCAAGGAGGTTGTCGACCGGTATCGCCACATGCGCGAGTGTGTCGCGTTGGCGCGCGGACTCAATCAGGCGACGGCGCAAGAAACAGCATTGAAACTGATCGAGACCTGCTATGTGATGTGCAAGGCATACTCTGTGGCGGACTTTATGCACGGTCCGTTCGCGTTGATTGAGCCGGGGTTCCCCTGCTTGCTGTTTGCGCCCGACGGAGCGACCTTTTCCACCGCCTTAGAGGGCGCGTCGAAGCTGCGGACAGGGGGGGCAGAGACGATTATCTTCGCCAGCGACAAAGAGATACTCAACCTTGCCCGCACGCCGATACCGATGCCTGCTGGCATCCCCGAGCCGCTTTCGCCGATTGTGTACGCGGTCGCGGGACAACTGTTTGCGTATCATCTCGCGCTCACACGAGACCTCAATCCCGACCAGCCGCGAGGACTGCAAAAAGTGACCAAGACACGATAGGCTATGGAGATTCTCCGGACGGTAGACGAGGTACGGCAGTGGACGGGGGCGCAGCGTGCGGCGGGGCGCGCCATCCACTTTGTGCCCACGATGGGCTACTTCCATGAGGGGCATCTCAGCCTGATGCGTCGCGCTAAAGCCGGCGACGGCGCGGTCATCGTGAGCATCTTCGTCAACCCGTTGCAGTTCGGTGCGCACGAAGACTTAGACCGCTACCCACGCGATTTCGAACGCGACCGCCAGATGGCGGAGTCGGTGGGCGTGGAGGCAATCTTTTATCCCAGTGTCGCTGAGATGTACCCTCCTGGCTATCAAACCGAAGTGCGCGTGAGGGAACTCTCCAAGCCTTTGTGCGGCAAGTCGCGTCCCGGGCACTTTGAGGGCGTGGCGACGGTGGTGCTGAAGCTGTTCAATATCGTGACGCCCGACCGCGCCTACTTCGGCATGAAGGACTATCAGCAGCTGCGCGTCATTCAGCAACTGGTGCGCGACATGAACCTGCCGATAGAGATTGTGCCTTGTCCAATCGTGCGTGAGCCGGACGGACTGGCGATGTCGTCGCGGAATGTCTATCTAACCCCTGAAGAGCGCGCGGCGGCGACGGTACTGTATCGGAGCCTGCAGTGGGCGCAAGCACAGGTGGAGTCGGGCGAGCGCGACGCGAATCGGTTGCGCGACGGCGTCGCCCAGCGCGTCGCCGCCGAGCCGCTGGCGCGCATCGACTATGTGGAGGTGGTGGACGCCGAAACGCTCCAGCCTGTAGAGCGCGTTGATCGCCCGACACTGATTGCACTGGCGGTCTTTTTCGGCAAGGCACGGCTGATTGATAACTGCCTGATTGCCCCCTGAGGGAACGCCAGAGCGTGTGTGCGAAGCGTTTCGCGAGTTTGGTGGTGTTTTTCGCCCCTAATCGGACGGCAGGCGAGTGCGGAGGTAGAATCTGACGGGAGTTTGGCACATGCGTCGTTTCCATATCGGCTCGCCGGAATGGTCGCCCCCGCGCGTCCCGTTGCAGCTGCCCTTCGGCTTCGGCTCGTTGGGCTGGCTGGCGCACTTGATTCGTAAGCACCGTCTCGATCTGCTGGAGATTGACTTGGCGCCGGTGGCGCAGGCATGCTACGATTACTGGCGTGAGGCAGGCGACATCGATGAAGCCGCCGACGCGCTCGCGATGGTGGCGTACCTGACAGAGCGCAAGGCGCAACGACTGCTTACGCCTGAGCCGGAACCCGAATCGGAGGAGGAAGCGGAATGGCTCGAGCCGGCGCATCTCCCGGAGTCGTACCTGCCCGTGCTGGAACAGCTGCGGCAGCGTGAGGGCGAGCGGATGCAAATCTTCTTTCGCGGCGGTGCGATAGACCCTCGCGAGTTCGAGCTGCCCCCCGAATTCGGCGTGGAGTTGCCCGACCAGCTGTGGCTCGCCTTCAAACGCTTGCTGGAGCGCCGCGCCCCACCGCCGACCGCTATCCCTCACCGACGCTACTTCTCCATCCACGCCCGCATGATCGAGATTCGCGAACGATTGACCAACACCCCCAACCCTCTCTCCTTCGACGCCCTCGCAGACGATGCGCTCGATGTGATTGACCTGCTGGTTTCTTTCTTGGCGGTGTTGGAGTTGTGGCGACAGGGACAGGTCGAGGTCAGCATCGACGTGGGGGGCACGTTATGGCTCGCGGCGCAGGACGCCGTGTAGCGTCGGTAGTTAGGAAGGAACTCCTGTCGACAGGCAGTTATTCCAGCGGCATAGCCTGGAGGTTCCTGAGCGTTTGCGTGAAGAGTTGCGCAATCGTCTCGGTGGCGCCCTGCATGACTTCGGTGACCTCTTCGTGAGTAAGCGGTTGCCCGCTCAGCCCGGCGCCGAGGTTCGTCACGATGGCTATCGCGGCGTAGTGGATGCCCGCCTCACGGCACAGGATAGCTTCAGGCACGACAGTCATCCCGATCACATCGCCACCCAGCAAGCGGAACATGCGGATTTCGGCAGGCGTCTCGTAGCGCGGTCCGGGCGCACAGACATAGACCCCTTCCGGTTGCACCGGGACATGCAACTGGCGTGCCGCCTGCAGTAACGCTTGGCGCAACAGGGGCGAGAACGGCTCGGTAAAGTCGGTATGAACGACTTCTTCGTGGTAAAGCGTGTTGACCTCGCGCATAAAGTCGAGAAAGTCGCTCAGAACGACCAGCGTGCCCGGCGTCCAGTCGGTTCGCAGCGAGCCGACAGCGGCTGTTGCCAATACGGCTTGCACGCCTTGCTCCTTCAGCAAGCGTACATGCCGCTCGTGCGGGATGCGATGGGGCGGCACTTTGTGCCCCTTCGAGTGGCGTGGCAACAGGAGCGCAGGCTCGCCGTTCAGAGACCCCTCGTACAGATACACGCCGCCTGCATGGGCGTGCTCTGCATGAAGCGTCCAGCCCGGCAGGCTCTGCACTCCCGTTCCACCGATAATCGCCGTCTTCATTTAGCGATTCCGGGTTCGTGTTTTGCCCGTTGTCGCGACGGGCTTCGTTTCACCATCGTTCTGCTCAAGGTAGGCTTTCTGAAGGCTCAGGCGCACCATGTCCGCGATGCGATTAATCTCCGTGATGTTGGCATTGCGCGCCGCCTGCGGATCCACCGTCAACACCGCCCAGTTTGTCAGCACGAACTGATGTGCCTCCACCGGGGTAGGGTAGGGGCTTTCGGACGGGCGCGCAGAAGGCGCATACACAACCGCTGTCTCGGCAATCATTGCCTTCGCCGCTTCGCCCATCTGCTTCGCCAGCGCCGCATCAGAACGCTGTTCCAATACGGACTCGATCAACTGCTCCAGTTCAGCATTCGTTTTCCCCTCAATCATGCGGCGTACCGCACGCAAGGGGATATACTGCGCTTGGAGCGTTTTGAGTGTAACCAGCTGCAGCAGATGGTGGTAGTCGTACAGCACCCGGTTGCCACGCCGGCGCGTCGGTGGGTCAATCAGCCGATGCGCAGTGTAGAACCGTACGGTGCGTACATCCGGAAACGGCACAACTTTGTAGCGCGGCTGGATGGGCGCCCATTGCTCCAGTAGACTATTGGCTACCGCCACGAGCTCTTCGATGGTGAAACCCTCTTGCTCCCGATACTGCTTCAGTGCTTCGATGGGTTTCATAGTAAGCATAGTATACCCCATGCAGACTCCGAATTGCAAGATGTTGTAGAAAATATAGAAACTCTTTTAAGTAAGTATTTTGGTGTTGGGATGGTCGCACTTGGGGAAAGCCTTGCTTCAGCGGCGTTTATTAAACCAATCCACGGCGGCGTCGCAGGAGACTGACGAACCACATTTCCCTATCCCCCTTGACAACTTGCCTGCGGATGTGGTATATTATTAACGCCGACGCTCCTGGGTAGCTCAACTGGCAGAGCGGGTGGCTGTTAACCACCAGGTTGCAGGTTCGAGCCCTGCCCCAGGAGCCAGTTTTTATTGATGGAACCCCAACGCCTGCAGAAGTGGCTCGCCTTTTGCGGTTATGGCTCCCGACGCGCCTGCGAGCAGCTGATTCAGGCAGGGCGCGTGCAGGTCAACGGCGTCCCCGCCACGCTGGGCATGAAGGTAGACCCCCAACGCGATGTAATCACCGTCGACGGCAAGCGCGTGCAACCCCCAGCGCAGCGGGTGTATCTGATGTTGAATAAGCCGCGCGGCTACACCACCACGCGCAAAGACCCCCACGCTCCGCGCACCGTGATGGAGCTGCTCACAGACGCGCCGGCTGAGGTGTTCCCTGTGGGCAGGCTCGACGCCGACTCGGAAGGGCTGCTGCTGTTCACCAACGACGGCGAATTCGCCAATCGGCTCATGCACCCCCGCTACAAACTGCCCAAGACCTATCGCGTCTGGGTGCGCGGCAAGCCATCCGCGCGTGCG
>JAOAES010000003.1 GCA_026416655.1 Fimbriimonadales bacterium | reverse complement strand
ACACGGCAGCGGCGGGCGGTCGCTACATCATCTCGCTGCAAGGCGCGTACTTCGTGACCGAGCAGGGGTGTGCAGGGACTTGTCCGGGGCAGTGTGAAGGCGATGCGAATCGCGATGGGCGCGTGGATGACGCCGACCTGCTGATTGTGTTGTTCAACTTCGGCTGCAGCGGCTTCGGCTGTCAAGGCGATGTGAACAACGACAGCAACGTCGACGACGCCGACCTGCTGATTGTGCTGTTCAACTTCGGCTGCGGTTCGTAAGCCCTCACCCCTATCCCCCTCTCCCGCACGCGGGAGAGGGGGAAGCTGATAAGGGTACACAGGGTAGGTTCAAGCCAGGTGCGAGCTTTTGCAGTTTTCCCGCGCTCTTTTTTCACCTCACCCCCCCCTTGCCCCTCTGGTATAAGCAATCCCACGTAGGCGGGGGTTCGTTGGTATTGGGGCGATTTCAGTTGCAGGTGCAAGATCGCTGCGGGTTCACAATGCAACACAACTTGCGATGCGACTTGCAGTACACGCTCTCAGGGAAAATTCCAAAATTTGCAGGAATCTCCGCCCCTACCCCGAACTCTAATAGTCTCGCAGGGGAACCTTTGTGGAACAATCTGCGTATTAGCCATAAAAACCGACTGCCCTTAGATTTTGAGGAGGAGCTGCGATGACGCAATTTGAACCTGATCGAATCTATCTCACGGAAGAGGGCTTCAGGCATCTGGAGTCGGAGTTGCGCCGCTTGCAAACGGTGGAGCGGATGCGCATCGCTGAGGCGTTCCGCGCTCACAAAGAGCATGGGGAGTTCAGCGCGGAAGACACCGAACTGGAGAGCCTGAAAAACGACCAGGCGTATGTTGAATCGCGCATTCAGGAGATACGCGCCATTTTGCAGAGCGCGACGATTGTGCGCCCTGAAGACATCCCGACGGACTATGTGGGCATCGGCTCATATGTGAAGATCGAGGATGTGAACACGGGTGAGCAGCGTGAGTTTCGCATTGTCGGCGCGACGGAAGCCGATCCCGAACATCACAAGTTATCCTATCAAGCCCCCATCGCCAGCGCGCTGATTGGCTACAAGGTGGGCGACGAGGTCAGCGTCCACCTGCCGAAAGGCGACGCGCGGTTCCGCATTCTGGAGATACGCAAATAGCGATGCGCTTTGCAACGCTCCAGCCCGCCCCCGACGCTGCACCGTGCCTGACGGTCTGGCGCGACGGCGCATGGCGGCGCGTGGAGGGCTGCCGCGACTTTCTGGACTGGCTCCACCTGACCGAATCGGAACAGACAGCGCGCCTGGCGCAGCTGGGGGAGCCAGTCGAGCCTGTCATCTACTGTCCGCCGATTTTGATACCGCCCAGCCTGCGCGACTTTTATGCGTTCGAGGCGCATGTACGCAACGCACGGCGCAAACGCGGCTACGACGCGCCCCCCGAAGCTTGGTACGAGTTCCCCGCCTTCTATTTCTCCAATCCTGCCTGCCTGGTCGGGCACAATCAGCCCGTGCGCAAGCCGCCTGAGACGAACGCGCTGGACTTTGAGCTGGAGCTGGCGGTGATTATTGGGCGTGCAGGCGGCGATTTCACCTTACAGGAGGCGGAGGCGACAATCGCGGGCTTCACGCTGATGAACGACTGGAGCGCACGCGACATTCAGCTGCGTGAAATGAGCATCGGGCTGGGACCCGCCAAAGGCAAGGACTTCGCCACCTCGCTGGGACCGTGCGTCGTCACGCCCGACGAGTTGGACGGCTGGCGCAGTCCTGACCCCGACCACGGCAGCCGCTGGGATATGCGCCTCGTTGCTCGCGTGAACGGGCAGGAGATTACCCGCGCCAGCGCGGGCGAGATGCACTGGACTTTCGCCGAAATTATCGCCCACGCCGCGCGCAACACCCGCCTGCAAGTTGGCGATGTGATTGGTTCGGGCACAGTGGGCGGCGGCTGCCTGCTGGAGTATCCCGACGGGACCTACCCGTGGCTCCAGCCCGGCGATGTGGTGGAACTGGAAGCGGAGGGGATTGGGGTTCTCAGAAATCAAGTAGTTTAGCGGGCAGCGCGTAGCAGGCGGTCGCGTAAGGCGCGCGCCAGTCCCTCTTCAGGAGGCAGGGGGCATACAATCGCGTGCGCCTGCTCTTTTTCTAAGGCGCGCAGCCCCAGAAACAGCCGCTGCGCCAGCGTCTCCCAGTCGCCCCACGCGCCCCACTCGAAGAGGCGCAGGCGCGGGTCGTCGGGCGCGCGCCAGCTGTCGGGTCGCAACGCGCCGACGATGGCGTACTGGCTCAGCGCGTCCTTGAGTGTGCCGTAGAAGATGTCGGGTTCAGGTGCGCAGAGCAACACCTTTGCCTGTGGGGCGTAGTGGCGTGCGCTCAAGCCCGGCGCAGGCAGCGACTCGCCTTCCGGAATCGGCTCGCCCAGCACGCGCACGCGCCCGATAATCGCCTCGATCGCCTCTTTGGGCACACCGCCCGGGCGCAGCAGCGTCGGCGGCTGGGTGGTCATGTCCAGAATTGTCGACTCCACGCCCATTGGCGTCTGCCCTGCGTCCAGCACCGCCTCGATCTCGCCATTCAGGTCGTGTAGCACATGGTCGGCGGTGGTGGGGCTGGGGCGTCCGAACTTGTTCGCGCTGGGCGCAGCGATGGGCGTCCCGCTGTAGCGAATGAGCGCGCGCGCCACAGGATGCTGCGGGATACGAATCGCCACCGTATCGCGCCCTGCCGTCACCACATCGGAAATCGCCTCCTGCTTGGGCAACACCAGTGTCAGCGGACCGGGCATGAACGCGCGTATCAACTGTTCGGTCAACACAGAGCAGTCGCGCGTATAGCGGCGGATAGCGTCGGGCGTATCGACATGCACAATCAGTGGGTCCCAGGCGGGACGCCCCTTCGCCGTAAAGATGCGCCGCACCGCTTCCGAGTTTAGCGCGTCCGCGCCCAGTCCGTAGACTGTCTCGGTGGGGAACGCGACCAAGCCGCCCGCGCGAATAATCGCCGCCGCCTGCTGAATCAGGGGCTTATCGTGCGCCTCATCACCCGTCAGAACCAGCCGCTGGGTCAACATCGCTCTGTCGCTTCCGCGTGATTTTGACACCCGCCAGCTCCGTAATCGTTCCCGTCGGGGGCAGGCGTTTCGCAATAAGCAGCTCCACGCGCTGGATACGCGGGAACCGCTCCAGAATCGCGGCGCACATCTGCTCCGCCAGCGTCTCCAGCAGGCGCGTCTGGCGTGATGTGCCCATCTGGATTATCAGACGCGCCAAATCGCCGTAGCTGACCGTATATCGCAGGTCGTCGGTACGCCCTGCCTCACTTAAATCGATATCGGCAACGATATCCACTCGATAGCGATGCCCAATTTGCTGTTCAGCGTCGGGCACGCCATGATAGGCGTAGAACTCGATGCCCTGCACAATAATCTGATCCCCAGGCATATGCCCGAATTGTACCTGCGCCGCTGCTTAACATTCCCTTAACATTTCCTTGTCTATACTCTAACCTGTTATTTTCAAAGCCACCCTCGCGGTTTGCGACGACTTTTCAGGCGCGTTCGCGGAACATCACCACTGCTCCCGCGCAACCTCTGAGGCGTCCAGTTCCGCGGAACGATACAACCTACGGGGAGCCTCGTTAATTGGGCAAGGAGGTATATGACGATGCGACTTACATGGAGGTTTTTTCGAGACGCCTGTATAGTGAGTTGCTTTATTATAAGTGGCTTGGGAGTTCTGGCAAGGGCGGAGGAGAGCCTCGCGTCGGGGGCGACGCCTGCCAGCCCCCGCGCGGCGCGCGCTCGTGCAGCGCAGGACACCCAGCGCGTGCAGGAGCTGCAGCGACGCATCGAGGAGCTGGAGAAGCAACTGAACGAGCTGAAGCGCGAGATGGAGGAGGTGCGCCTCTACATCGAGGAACAGTCGCAAGAGACCATCCCCGCCATTCAGACCAACCTTGCGGAAGCGTTGCGCGTTCGCCCCGCCAACTATGTGCAGTTCCAGTGGTTCGATTCGCAAGAAAATCGCCCGGGCGAGGGATTTCAGATGCGCCGCCTGCGTATCAGCCAGACCAACACGCTTGACCCACGCACGCAGATGCGCCTTTCGTTCGATGTGGCGACAGGTTCCCAGCGTGTGTTGGCGGAGCTGCGCGATGCACAACTCATCTGGGACATCGAGCCGACGGTGGAGCGAGTGGGCGTCCAGCTGCTGGCGGGACAGCAGCGGTTGCCGTTGGGCTACGAGCTGGAGCGTTCCTCGACGGAGCGCGAAATGCCAGAGCGCGCACTCTATAACCGCACGATGTTCGCGGGCGAGCGGGGGCGCGGCGTGTTCTTACGCTACGGGCTGAACAATCACTCCTTCACGCACTTCGGGCTGTGGAACAGCCTGAGTTTTCAGGACCCTCAGCAGCTGAGTGCCAACACCTTCGGCAACGTCGGCAGCACGCTGGCATGGCACGCAGGCTGGCGCTACTACACGCTGCAGTACGAGGTCGGCGTTGCCGGCTTTTTCGGAAAACGCCCGGGATTCGCGTTTACCGACCCGACCACCAACCAGACCGTGCAGGTGCCCAGTGCGAATCGCGAGTTTATCTACGTAGACGCGAGCGTGCTAAACTTCCTGACCGAGGGACTTACCCTGCGAGGCGAGCTGATGCTGGGCAAAGACCGTGTGCCGACCACGCGCCTCGTGAGCGGCGTTTCGATACCCCGCTTCACCCGTGCTACGAACATTCTGGGCTATCAGGCGCAGGTGACCTACCGCCTGAACTACCGCAACTTTTTCACGGTGCGCTATGATGTGTTCGACCCTGACACGGGGCGCAACGGCGATAGCACACACACCTGGGGCTTTGCGTACAGCTACTTCATCAATCCCCATGCCCGCCTGACCGCCGCATATGAGATCCCTGACGAGGAAGGTGACGAGGTACGCAATAACGCATGGACAATCCGCCTGCAGTACCGCTACTGATTGGAGGGAGGCGAACGATGAAACGCAAGCATCTGCTCAGGGCGCTCGGGAGCTTGACGGCTCTGGTTGGCTTGACCGCATCGAACTGGCTGAGCCAGCAGAGTATCACGATTACCGGCTCGGACACCATGCTGATTCTGAACCAGCGTTGGGCGGAGGCATATGGGCGTGTGAACCCGCGCGTGAGCGTCTCCGCCACAGGCGGCGGATCCAGCGTCGGGATTGAGGCGCTCATCAACGGCACGACGGATATCTGCGCGTCCTCACGAATCATGCGTAAGCCGGAGCTTGACCGCGCGCGCAGCCACGGCGTAATGGCAATCGGTATCCCGGTCGCGCTGGACGGGCTGGCGGTCTGCGTGAACGCCTCGAACCCCGTCGAGTCGCTGACGATGGATCAGCTGCGCCGTATCTATACCGGGCAGATTACCAACTGGCGCCAGGTCGGCGGACCCGACATGCCGATTGTGGTTTTCAGCCGCGACAGCCACTCAGGCACTTACGGCTTCTTCCAGCAGAAAGTGCTGAAGAGCCGGAACTGGGGGCGGGGCGTGCGCTTTGTGTCCTCTACCAGCGAAGAGGCACGCGAGGTGGCGCGTACTCAAGGCGGTATCGGCTACGGCGGCGTGGCATACTTCAAGAACCGACCGGGCATCAAAATCCTCAAAATCGCCGCGAAGGAGGGAGAACCCGCCTACGCGCCTACCGAAGAGAATGTGCGCAGTCGCAAGTACCCCATCTGGCGCTACCTCTACTTCTACACCAACGGCAAGCCACGCGGCGAAGTTGCTAACTTCATCAACTGGGTGCGGTCCGAAGAGGGGCAGGCACTGGTGGAGGAAGTCGGCTACTACAGCCTGAAACCCTAAGCAGAGTGGGCGTGGGCAGGGTTCCCCTACCCGCGCCCGACAAACGCGCGTTTAGCTCGGCTGAGGTGGGGTATACTTCGGCTATGCCGCGCAACAGGTTAATCTATGTGGGCGTGCTGGTGGTGGCGGCGTCTGCTTTGCTCTACATCGGGGGGCAGATAATCCGCACGATTGAGTGGTTCCTGCCCTGGGCGGCGGGCGTAGGGGTCGCGCTTATCTTGTTTGGGCTTTTCGTCGAGATGCAAAAGAGCCGTAAGCCCAAGCCCCTCGCTTCCGACACCGCCGCGACGGAGCCGCGCACCACCGCAGGCACGCAGAGTGGGGATCACCGATGAACCGCTGGGTTCGGATTGGGTTAGCCATCCTCGTGCTGGCGATTCTGGCGCGGGTAGGCTTAGCGATTTTCACAATCGGTTTACGGGTGGTGCTGATGCTCTTCCCGCTGGTGATTCTTGTGGGCGCGGGATTCGTTGTGTACGGCTTGTATCGCCACTGGCGGCGACGCGCCGCGCTGCGCGAGCGGGAATATTACGACATGCTGGACGACTGAGGGTTTTCTGAGATTCTTCACCTTCGGCGAGGGGGTAAGGGGATAAGGGCAAACATGCAGGAAAAGCGACCCGCGCCCCGTAAATTCCCCCGCGATGCCGCAGCCCGACCTGAAATCGATTCTGCACGCCCTGCTTTTTGTGGCGGAAGCGCCGCTCAGCGTCCAGACCCTGTGCGAGG
>JAOAES010000155.1 GCA_026416655.1 Fimbriimonadales bacterium | reverse complement strand
GCGGGACGCTGACGCTACGAGCGCGCTCATCGTAGCGTCGGCGTCCCACACATCCGCCCTCACCCCTGTTCTTGGGGAGCAAGGGCTAACAACTCAATCCAGCGCGTCGACCACTTCGTCGACCTCGCTGGCAGTGGCGACGACAGCGGTCGGCGACATCTGTGCGCGCACCGCCTGCTCAATCTGCTGCACCAGCTCAGGGTTCTGCTCCAGATAGGCGCGGGCATTCTCGCGTCCCTGCCCCAAGCGCGTCTCGCCGAAGCTGAACCATGTGCCCGATTTCTGAATCACGCCCATCGCCAGCGCCTGGTCAATCAGGTCGCCCAGCTTCGAGATGCCCTGCCCGAAAATCACATCGAACTCGGCTTGCTTGAAGGGGGGCGCGACCTTATTTTTGACGACCTTGACGCGCGTGCGCACACCGATAATCTCGTTGCCCTGCTTGATATTGTCCACGCGGCGCACTTCGAGGCGCACGGACGCCCAGAACTTGAGCGCGCGCCCGCCCGGCGTGGTTTCAGGGTTGCCGTACATCACGCCGACCTTCTCGCGAATCTGGTTGATGAACACGACGGCAGTGTTGCTCTTGGCGGCGGACGCGCCGAGTTTGCGCAACGCCTGCGACATCAGGCGCGCCTGCGCGCCGACCGTCACATCGCCGATATCGCCTTCTACCTCTTGGCGGGGCATCAGCGCGGCGACCGAGTCCAGCACGGCGATATCGAACGCGCCGCTGCGGATGAGCGTGTCCATAATCTCCAGCGCCTCGTCGCCCGTGGACGGCTGCGAGATGAACAGACGATCCACATCCACGCCAATCGCGCGAGCGTATTCGGGGTCAAGGGCGTGTTCCGCGTCCACGAACAGCGCGTTCCCGCCCAGCTTCTGCGCCTCGGCAATCATATGGAGCGCGAGCGTCGTCTTGCCCGACGACTCCGTGCCGTAAATCTCGATGATTCGTCCACGAGGGATACCGCCGACGCCCAGCGCCAAATCCAGCGCGGTGCTGCCCGTCGGAATTGCGGCGACCTGCAGGCGCGTCGCCTCGCCCAAGCGCATAACGCTCCCTTTACCGAACTGACGCTCCGCTTGCGCAATCGCCGCCTCCAGCGCCTTCTGCTTCTCTGCTGCCGAAAGATTGTTCATCGCCATCGTCGTCTCCTAAAAGGTAGATAATTGTCTACAAGATTATACCCCACACGGCGCGCCTGTCAAGACGTGGGTTCGCCTAATCCCTCTACGGGCATCGGTTCCAGCGGCGTGCAGGTACTCTCCAGCTCGATGTGTCGCCCCGACGCCGATGAGTCGTTGAACGCCAGCATCGTGTCCAGCACATGGTAGGCGAGCCGTCCATTCAGGCGGTTGGGGCGTCCCTCCCGAATCGCGCGTATCATCTCCGCCAGCCCCAGACTGCGGTACTGCTCGGCGTAGGGATGCGTCAGTTCCACCTCGCGCCACTCCGAGTCGCCCGCCTGACGCAGCAGCACGGGACCCCCAAAGCCGTTCGGGTCGGGCACGCCAAGCGTGCCTTCAGTGCCGTAAATCTCAATACATGGCAGGTGGTGCGCCCACACATCGAACGACATGATGACCGTTGCTATCGCGCCGTTGACGAACTCCAGCGCGCCCGTGATATGGGTGGGGGTCTCGACAGGGATAATCTGCCCGCGTTTCGGCTCGCTGGTAATCAGGCGTGTGGGGCGCGTGATTCGGCTAACGCCCGCCACACGCTTCGCCGCGCCCAGCAGCGTAATCAGCGTCGTGATATAGTAGGGTCCCATATCCAGCATCGGTCCGCCGCCCTGCTGATAGAAAAACTCGGGATTCGGATGCCAGCGTTCGTGTCCAGGGCTGAGCATAAACGCCCCCGCGCCGACAGGTTCGCCGATGGCGCCCTCGCGAATGAGTTTCAGGCAGGTCTGAATGCCCGCGCCTAACACCGTGTCGGGCGCACAGCCGATATAGAGTCCTTTCTGCTCGGCAATATTGAGAACCTCGCGCGCCTCCTCGCGGTTCACGCCGAACGGCTTCTCGCAGTAGACATGCTTGCCTGCTTGCAACGCAGCTTTGTTGAGCGGCGCGTGCGCCTTCGGCGGCGTCAGGTTCAGCACGATTTCGATATCGGGATGCTCCAGCAGTTCTTCCACGCTCAATACAAGGGGCACTTCAAACTGCTGTGCGCGTTCCTGCGCCAGTTCAGGAACCGCATCGGCGACCGCCAACACCTCGATTTCAGGGAACCGCTGCGCCACCCGCAGGTACACGGGGCTGATATTCCCACAACCGATAACGCCAACCTTCATAGTGGCGATAGTGTACCCCGTTGCTCTTGGAAGCGTATTCAACTTGTTGGGTAGATTGGGTATAATTGCAGCCGATGCGCGGCTGGCAGCTTCTGTTGACGGTCTCGTTGTTGCTTGGGCAGACGCCTACTGCGGGCTGGCGCGAGGCGTTCTCCGAGTCGCGCTGCGATGTGGCGATTTGCAAATGCCGCGACTGCGCGGGCGGCGCAAACTGCTGCTGCGCTAAAGCCAGAACGCCGCTGGAGCAGGCGATGGCGCTGAGCCAGTGCGACCGCGCTGAACAGCAACAGCTTGCGTTGAGTGGCATGCCGCGCGTCATTTTCACCACTGAGTTAATCATCCCTGCGCCGCAACTCGCTTTCTTACCGTATGTTCCTCTCTATCTCTCGCCGTTGTATCGCTCCATTGTTCCCCGAAGCCCACCCCCGCGCTCATCCTTCAGACTGCCCGTAGCACTACCCGTAGCACGGACAGTCTTGTCCGTGCAAAGTTGAGCCGCAAATCGGCTTGAGCTGGAAGCCCAAGCCACCTGTAGCACGGACAGTCTTGTCCGTGCCAAAACAAATCCGCTTGGAAAAGACTGTCCAAGCCACAGAGTGCAGTCTGAAGGAGGCAACTGATGATGAAACGCAACGGCTTTACACTGATTGAGCTGCTGGTGGTGATCGCGATTATCGCGATTCTGGCGGCGATTCTGTTTCCTGTGTTCGCCCAGGCGCGCGAGAAGGCGCGTCAAACGCAGTGCCTGTCGAACTGCCGACAGATGGGGATCGCCGTGCAGATGTATACGCAAGACTACGATGAGGTGCTGCCGACGGTGCGCATGATGGGCACACCGGGCGAGAGCTGGATTGTGCTGTTGCAGCCCTATGTAAAGAACGAGCTGCTGCGCCGCTGCCCCTCGGACGGTAGCCCCGCGTGGAACGATACGCAGAATCCGCGCCTGACCTCGTATGGCTTCAACGCCTACTTCGACCCGTTCCACCCGCCGCATGGCAGCCCCACCCGCCCCAGCCCGGTGCCGCTCGCCGTGATTCAGCGCCCTGCAGAGTGCGTTTTCGCGGCGGAGTTGGCGGAGCGCAACAGCCGAACGGGGATGCTCATTCGCGGCGACCACTTTATGCCGATGTACTGGGGCAACCCCCCGCGCGTGGTAGACAGCCAGATGAACATGATGACATGGGACATGGAACGGCGCGTTCCCACGACGCTCGCAATAACCCGCCATAGCGGTGGCTCGAACTATGTGTTCACCGACGGGCACGCCAAGTGGCACAAGTTCGAGCAGACCTGGCAGCAGACGCCCGGTCAGCCGCCCACGCGCGACTGGTACGACCCACTACGCACAGAGAACCTGTGATAGACCCATCGATGTTTCAAGCCACACAGTTCGTCAGGGAGACGCTGACGCTACGTGCGCTTCACGTAGCGTCGGCGTCCCCGCTGACGGCTGTACTACTGGGAACGCCGATTGGTTTAAGCCCCTATCAATGTGAAAGCGTCCCTCTATGACGCTCCAACCTGAGGCGATAGCGGGCTACTCGTTACAGTTCTCGCAACTGCGCCCCTGACACTCGCCGCGCGGGTCGTTCGGGTCGTAATCGGGGCGGAATAGCCACGGATTGCACCCATCGTACCAGTATTGGCCTGGGCGTCCCTGCGAGTCGTAGAGCGTGTACGGATCGACGCGCCAGTTCGTGTTGGCAGGAGCGAGTTGAGCGCCGAGCCGTCGCCACTTTGCGCTGCCGTCGGCGAATACGAACATCGCGCCCTGACTGTGAATCCACATCGAACCGTCCAAGGCGAACATCACGCCCAGTGGGTAGGGATTCGCAGGCGCGCCCCAGATACAGCTGGTGTAGCCGCAGGGAGCGTTCGGATTGTCGCAGCGCAGGCTGGGGTTCGTCAGTGCGAAGCCCTCCACGCCCGCTTTGCCGCGCCCCTCCCAGAGCACGGGCACAGTAGACGCGCTCACTATCGCCGCTGCCGACAGCCCGTGTAGCAGCCCGTTATAGGTGTAGCTGACCTTCGCTGGGATACGACGCGGAGCGGAGTAGTCGGCAGTGTTCAATCGTATCGTTGAGGCAGTCGGACAGAGATACACGCCCTCGTTTTTCAGGTAGGGCTGAATCGAGTTCGACCAGTGAACCAGATACGCCTGATGGAGTGGGCTGCCGACAGGAACGCTGATGCGCCAGTCGTGCGGGAACGCATGGTAGCGATTCCACTGCCACGCGCCCGTCGCGCCCTCACGCCCGAAGCCGAGCGGGTAGGTCTCATCGTAATCGCTCTGGTACATCGTAAACGCCAAGCCCTGCTGCTTCGCGTTGTTCAGACACGCCGTTTGACGGGCTTTCTCCCGTGCCTGTGAGAACACAGGGAACAGAATCGCCGCCAAGATGGCGATAATCGCGATCACCACCAGCAGCTCAATCAGTGTAAAACCGTTTCGGAAACGCATGAGTGCCTCCTGTTCTGAGATTTGCCCTGCGGTGCACCGCAGGAGAGCGAAGTGATTAGTCGCGCGTGGGCAAGTTGCGCACGCGACGCACGGTCGGCTCAGCTCAGAACAGGGGGCGCGCGCAAAGCGTGCGCGCGGGGGGCGCGATAGTCTGGGGGCGTAAGCGGGGGATCAGTCGGTCTAATCAGTGTGGGGGCGACCAAGTGCAGTAATGGCAACTCGGTCAGAACACCGATGACGCTGACCTTGATAGTAAGCAACTCCACCTTGGCGAGCGCCATCTGCGGCGCAGGCGTGCCGCAGACAGGACACGGCTCACACTCGCAAGGATGGTCGGAGCAGGGGAGCGTTGTCTCTGATGCGCAACAAGTGGCGGTCTCAAACGCGCGTTCGCACGCCTGCAAGCATCCCAACACCGCCGACGGCATCGAGACGCTCAGCCACAGCGCAAGCAGCCAGACCGTCCAGCGAGGCGAACGCCCCTGCATAAACAAATTGTACCACATATATCGTAGATTCGCTCAACTCCCTGCCCCGCGGGAACGGTTCGCTGTACACGCTTAGCCTAACACCACATCCAGATAGAGCATTACCATTAGCCCAATCATCAGTCCGAAGGTCGCCCAGCGTTCGTGCCCCTTGCGATGAGTTTCCGGCACGATTTCATCGCTGATGATGTAGAGCATTGCGCCCGCGGCAAAGCCCATCGCGTAGGGCACAAGCGGCGCGAACAGATAGACCAACGCCGCGCCCAGCACTGCCATCGGCAGCTCAATAAGCCCTGACCGCCCTGCCACAAACACAGCGTAGAACCGCTTGCCGAAACCCGCTGCCGCTGCACCGAGCGCGACCGCGAGACCTTCGGGGATGTTCTGTGCGCCGATTGCCATCATCAACAGGATGCCCTCCCGAATGTGCCCGCCCCCGAACGCCACGCCTACCGCCAGCCCCTCAGGGGCGTTGTGCAGCGTTATCGCAATAATGAACAACCACACAGCGCGCACCCGTTTGCTGTCCAATCCCTCGCGTCCGATGAAGGGATGTCGGTGGGGGATGAGGTGATCGGCTAAGTCCATCGCGAGCGCGCCCAGCGCCACGCCGGCTAACACAGGCAGTACGCCGCCGCGCTCGATGCCCGGCAAAATCAGGCTGGTGAAGCTGGCAGTGAGCATGACGCCCGCAGCGAAGCCCAGCATGCCGTCCTGCAGGCGTTGGGAGGGCTGCCGCCACAACAGCACCACCAGCGCGCCCAGCAGGTTCGTCGCCACAATAAATACGCCCGCGACCAGCCCCTGCGCGATAGGGTGCGCGGGCATCCACGATTGCGCCCAGTCCATCTACTCTCCCAGCAACGCCTGCAGGTTCAACTCAAAGCCTTCGAGCGCTTTGGAGCGGAACACCTCGCCCGGCTCCGC